>CAMDPE010000063.1 GCA_945903795.1 Lutibacter flavus
TGTTGGTGAATTTTCAGCTTTATGAACAAGAATCAATTCATCGCCAACTTTTACATTTCCTGTTTGCAGCACTTTAAAATAAACGCCACATTTGGTTGAATTCCAAAATTGTTTTACGATTTCCTGAGTTCCAAAACGAATTCCGAGTTTGTAACAAGGCTCTCTTGGCTTAGTTACTTCCAACAATGCTTCACCCAATTTATAAGTGTTGCCAACAAATATTTCCGTTTCTTCCAAATTTGAAATGGTTAAATTTTCACCCAACATGCCATAATTCCATTCTAAATCTGGATACAATTCCTTCCAATAAACATAATGATTTTCGGAATACCCATAAACCGCTTTCTCAATTCCGCCGTGATGTTTTCGATCTATTATCGCATCGTTTTCAACATCCTCCGTTCCTAAGAAAATTGGCTCATTTACCGGATACTTAAAAATACCTGTTTCAACAATTTTTCCTTTGTAATTCAATACTTTTCGCTCACCAAGATTGACAGAAATTACTTTCATTTTTCTTCAAATTTTATAAGTTCGTCTGCAATTTTACGGTCGTTGGACAAACGTGGCACTTTATTTTGCCCACCCAATTTACCAATCGACTTCATAAATTTATTAAATCCGCCTTTTTCTATCAAGGTTATTTTTAAAGGCCGCAATATTTTTCCACTGATTAAATCAAAATAATAACTGTTTTGATGTTGCAAAGCAGCATCCACTTTGCTTGCAAAATCATTTAAATCTTCTGGCTTGCTGTCAAATTCAATAAACCATTCGTGATAAGGCAATCCGCTTTCCGGCGTAATTTGAGGCGCTACCGTAAATTCATTGATGGCAATTGTTGTGCCTGTGGTTTGGCTGTTTATGGCGTTTTCCACTTCACTTCCAATCACGTGTTCGCCAAATGCGGAAATAAAATGTTTGATTCTGCCGGTAACTTTAATTCGGTGTGGATTTATGGAAACAAACTCCACCGTGTCGCCAATATCGTAGCCCCAAAGTCCAGCATTGGTGTTTAAAATTAGCACATAATTTACGCCAATTTTAACATCAGCCAAAGACATTCTGGTCGGATTTTCATCAAAAAATTCTTCTGAAGGAATAAATTCGTAAAACATTCCGTTATCAACCAGCAATAGCATTCCTTTTTCATTTTGTGAATCTTGAAAGGCAAAAAATCCTTCAGAAGCGGGAAACAACTCAATAGTATCCACTTTTCTTCCGATTAAATCTTCAAACTTATTCCGATAAGGTTCAAAATTTACGCCGCCATAAACAAACAGGTCAAAGTTTGGGAAAATATCACCCACTTTTTTTCCGGTGCGTTCCACCAGTTTTTCAAAATACATCTGTACCCAGGAAGGAATTCCGCTAATCAATGTCATATTCTCATTGATGGTTTCATCAACAATTGCTTCAATTTTGGTTTCCCAGTCTTCTATGCAATTTGTTTCCCAGCTTGGCAAACGGTTTTTGGTTAAATAGCTTGGAATATAGTGCGCGGCAATGCCAGAAAGCCGTCCTGTTTTGATGCCGTTTTTTTCACCCAATTCCGGACTACCCTGTAAAAAAATCATTTTTCCGTTAACAAAATTGGCTTTTTTGGTTTCGGCAATATACATTAACAAAGCGTTTCGCGCCGCGCTGATGTGCATCGGCATCGATTCTTTGGTGAGCGGAATGTATTTTACACCAGAAGTTGTACCGGAAGTTTTTGCGAAATACAACGGCTTTCCTTTCCATAAAACATCCGATTCACCCGCAATAACCTTTTCAACATACGGTTTCAAAGCTTCGTAATCACGAATAGAAACCTGTTTTTTAAAATCTTCGTAGGATTTAATTTGGCTGAAATTATGGTCTTTGCCAAAAGTGGTGTTTTGTGCCTGAGCAATTAAATTTTCAAAAACCTGTTGCTGCACTTTTACGGCATTTCTGCTTTGTTTGCTAATTTTTGCAGCGATGCGTTTTGCAAATGGTATTGCTAAAATTGACTTTATGCTCATAATTATTCAAAATCTATATAATTAACCGGATTTACGGGATAGCCTTCATTCCATAATTCAAAATGCAAATGTGGCCCGGTGCTTAATTCGCCCATATCACCTGCCGAAGCAATCACTTCGCCCGATTTTACCATGTCACCTTGCTGCTTGTTTAATGCGGTATTGTGCTTATATATTGAAATAAATCCTTTGCTGTGTTCAATAATAATCACATAACCAGTTTCTATGGTCCACTCCGCAAAAATAACGGTTCCGTCTGCAACTGATTTTACTGGAGTTCCCTTTTTAACGGCAATATCAATGGCAAAGTGTTTATTTTTAAGGCTGTATCCATCGGTCACAATTCCTTTAACTGGTGAAAAAAACACAATATCGGCATTTTTTGTGGCTTCATTAAAAATACTGAATCTATCGGTGCTTTCCACATCGAGCCTAAATTCCAAATCAGCATCCGAAGGTTCAAAGTTCATGGAATCTTTGTTTAATTTCAAGGCGCTCAAAACAGAATCCTTATCGAATTGCACCTCCTTTATTTCGCCTGTCAATAACTCTTTTACCTTTTGAATATAAACATTGTTCACTTCCAGAACCTGATTTAGGGAATCGACTTTATACACCAACTGTGTGGCTTCTCTTTTCAATTTGGTGGAGGAATATCCCGGAATATATTCCCGTAAAGAGGTAAATGCTATTAAAAAAATGGTAACTACAATTAAAATAACCGAAAATAAAGTTCCGAAAATAAACACGTTCAGCATTGTTAATTTAAATGATAATTTTTCCTCAAAAGTATCTTCATTTAATATTACCAAACGGTATTTGTTAATTATTTTTTGTCTGAATTTGATCTTTTTTCTTTGTTTTATTGCCATAATAATGCTTCAAAAAAGTATAAAAGCGAATTTTATATAAATAATTTTAAACTCTTAGTTTAGTTGTGTTAAAACTTTTATAAAGTTACTGTTTATAAAAGTTCATCTCATCAATGTATTTCCAAACATTAGACGGAAGCATGGTGCTAATGTCTTTTTTATCCTTTATTGCTTTTCGTATAAATGTTGATGAAATCTCAACAATTGGCGCATTTACCCTTTGAATTTTAGCATGATTCAAAAATCGTGAATCAACATTTTCTTCAGATATTCTTGGATACACATATAATTCGTACTTTTTTAGGATGGTTTCATTATTTTTCCATTTCTGAAATCCTTTCAAATTATCTTCTCCTAATAACAAACAAAACTGATGGTTCGGGAATTTCTCCTCAATATGAATAAGCGTGTTTATAGTATAATTTGGCTGCGGAAGATTAAATTCAATATCTGACGTTTTTAATTTCGGATAATTTTCAACGGCAATATTTGCGATGGCCAATCGGTGATGATTGCTTAACAGCGTTTCTTTTAACTTAAACGGACTTCTTGGCGTTATCACAAACCAAACTTCCTCCAAATCGGAAAATTCAACCATATAATTGGCAATAATCATATGCCCAATGTGTATTGGGTTAAAAGTGCCAAAAAATAATCCGATTTTCATTTTAGTTGAAGTTGATAGGTTGAAAAGTTAAACGTTATTGGTTGTGTTAAGTAAAAAATAACAATCGTAAATCTAAAATCTAGCTCACAAACGCTCTCACCAAATTACAGGCTTCTTCCTGTGCTTTTCCCAAATCATCATTTACCAGAATAACATCAAAATCTTTAGCAAATTTTAGCTCTTTTTCAGCTTTTTTAACACGTTCTTTTATTTTTTCTTCACTATCGGTATTTCGGTTTCTAAGGCGGCGCTCCATTTCATCAATTGAAGGACTCTGTACAAAAACAGCCAATGTTTGATCGGGAAATTTATCTTTTATGCTCAAGCCTCCAACAACATCTATATCAAAAATGACATTTTTTCCAGATGCCCAAATTCGTTCAATTTCCTTTTTTAAAGTGCCGTAATAATTATTTTCATAAACCTCTTCCCATTCAATAAAATCTCCTTTTTTAACATGTTTTTGAAATTCTTCCAAGGAGATAAAATAATAGTCTTTTCCATCTATCTCCTTTCCTCTTTTTTCACGTGAGGTTGCTGAGATGGAAAAATCTAAATTTAATTCGGATTTTTTCAATAAATGATGTACAATTGTTGTTTTACCAGAGCCTGAAGGTGCCGAAAAAACAATGAGTTTTCCTTCTTTTTTCACTGATTTTTAATTTTATAAATGGTTGATTTCCTGTTTATTTACAATACGTTTAAATTTTGCTCTTTAATTTTTTCAAGTTCATCTTTCATTTGAACAACCAATTTTTGCATATTCGCCAAGTTGGATTTTGACCCGATGGTGTTAATTTCCCTGCCAATTTCTTGCGTAATAAAAGCCAATTTTTTACCGTTTGAAACATCCTCATTCAATTCTTTGATAAAATATTCCAAATGGTTTTTTAATCGCACTTTTTCTTCTGTAATGTCAAGTTTTTCAATATAATAAATCAGTTCTTGCTCAAACCTGTTCTCGTCTATTTTGGTTTCCAGTTCCGCAATTGATTTTCTTAGTTTTTCTTTAACCTGATCTATGCGCAACGGATCCAATTCAATAACTCTTTCCAACAATATTTCAATAATGGAAATGCGCAACACAAAATCGGCGTGCAGTGCCTTTCCCTCATCAATCCTGTATTCATTAATTTTTTCTATGGTTTCTAAAATGCCATTCTCAATTTGATTCCATTCCTGCTCGTCAAGTTCCTCACGTTGCGATTTAAATGAATCTGGCAACCTTATTGCCATTTTTAGCAATTCAATTTCATCAGAATCCACAATATTTCGCAATTGGTTCATATATTCTTTCACCATATTTTCGTTTATTTTAGATGAATATTCCCCGCCATTGTCTTCAATATAAATGGAAAAATCTATTTTTCCCCTAACCAATTCCGTTGCCAGTTGCTTGCGAATATCTAGCTCTTTTTCTCTGTAGTAGCCAGGAACACGAATGTTTAAATCTAAATTTTTGCTGTTTAACGATTTTAATTCAATCGTAATTTTTTTGGTTGGAAGTTGCAGTACTGTTTTACCGTAACCTGTCATTGAATGTATCATCTAAAAATAATATTTAAGCAAATTTAAGCATTTTATAGTTTGCTTTATTTATTTTTAATAGGATTGATTCTTTTACCTAAAATAACACAAAACTTGTATATTTTATAAATTATTATATCTTATTTTTGTAGGAAATAAGCTCTTATGATTGTCAACGTTTTAGACCAAAAAAAATCAATATTAAATAAATTTATTTCAGAAATCAGAGATACTGAAATTCAGAAAGACAGTATGCGATTTCGAAGAAATATTGAACGAATTGGTGAAATTTTAGCTTATGAAATAAGCCAGACTTTGGATTTTCAAAACAAAATTGTCTCAACACCTTTAGGCACTAAAATAGTGTCGGTTCCACAAAAAGACATTGTGGTCTGTTCGATTTTAAGAGCTGGATTACCTTTGCACAGCGGACTTTTAAACTTTTTTGATGATGCTGAAAACGCATTCATTTCTGCTTATCGAAAACACATCACCGAAACCGAATTTGAAATTAAGGTGGAATATTTTGCGTCGCCAAATTTAGACGGTAAAACATTGATATTAGCCGACCCAATGTTGGCAACCGGACAATCTTTAGCAACCGTTTATGAAGGATTGAAAAAACACGGAACGCCAAAAGAAATTCATTTGGCTTGTGTGATTGGCGCTAAAGAAGGTATTGAATACATTAAAAATCATTTTCCTTCAACTACCAAATTATGGATTGCCACAGTTGATGACCATCTAAACGAAAAAGGATATATTGTTCCTGGTTTGGGTGATGCAGGTGATTTGTCTTTTGGGATTAAACTATAAAAAATAAGATAAAACCGAAACCAGCAAAAAAGCATATAAAATCATATTTCTAATAATTTTAGATTTAATGTGGTGAATTAAATTTGCAACAATCACTGCTGAAGGAAAAATTAAAAAAAATAACTCCGAACCATTTTTAGTTGGCGCCAAAACAACAATTGTCGCCGAAATTAACAAATGGTTGATCAATACATCCCAGGAAAATTTAAAATTATTTCTTACAGAAAGAACTTTTGGCGTTATCTTTAAAATACTCCAAAGCAAAATAATCAACAAAAATATAGCTGGAATTAATAGTTTTAACGAGGTGTAGGAGCTAAAATCTAAGTTAACTCCATAACTAAATTTATTATAAAAAAAAGCGGCATCTTCAAAATAAAGGCAATATGTGAAATAAATAAGCATTGGTGTTACAAAGCCCACAATAGGAATAAACAAATTTTTAACCGTCAACTTTTGATAAATAATCATTCCAACACATACCAACAATATAAAAAAGATACTCCAAGAAAAAAGAAGTGTGGCAATACCAATCCAAAAACAGGCATCAAAAAGCTTCAATTTGGTGTCAACACCAGATCTTAAACTGTAAATTTTCCGAAATCCTAGCGCAACCGCCATATTTGCCAAAACAATTTTGTATGAAAACATAGCCTCAGGAAAAATTCCCAGTAAAAAAACCATTAAAAGCAACGCATATGAATTGTCTTTTGTCAGCTTGTTTTTTTTGACAATAAAATTTACAATCAGCAGCAATAAAGCAATTAAAATGAAAAAAGAAATTCTTTTAATCAAAAATCGGATCGAAAGTTCTTCTAAATGAAGCAAAAAAGTGGCCGTAAAATAATAGACAAACAGCAGTGCCACTATACTAAAAATAGTTGCTGGTTTAGTTTTACTGAAAAAATTTGCTATCATTACTATATTTTATACTTTTGCCTGTAAATATAAATAAGTTATGATTGCAAACAATATTTTTAAAGCGATAGGTGAGTTTTGTCAAAATGTTCTATTTGTGCCTCACAATAGCATTCGAGCTATGGACAATTGGTGGCTTCAAAACTTGGTAAGTTGGATTTTTGTAGTCATTTTGTTTATTGCTTTATTCTACTGGTTAGGACAGTTAAAAAAATACAAAAAAGCAGGAAACGAATAATTTTCTGTATAAATTCATTTATATTTTTTCCTTTTTTTAACGAAACGCAAATCCTGTGGGAAGCAAAAATAAACTCAAAAGATTTCGTGAAAACGAAACATTCTCCAATGTCATTCAACCAACACGAAAAGAAGTTATTGATGGTTTCTCCCAAAAAGGAAATTGGCACACACTTTTTAACAACAGCAATCCCATTGTGCTGGAATTGGGCTGCGGAAAAGGCGAATACACTATTGCACTTGCCCGTAAAAATCCGAATATAAATTATATTGGCGTTGACATCAAAGGAGCTCGTTTTTGGCGTGGCGCAAAAATAGCTTTGGAAGAAAATTTAACCAATGTGGCTTTTTTAAGATCTCAAATTGAATTGATAGATTTACTTTTTAACAAACACGAAGTTGCCGAAATATGGATCACTTTTCCCGATCCCCAAATTAAATACACACGCACCAAACACCGACTTACCAATACGGAGTTTTTAAAAAAATACCACCATATTTTAAAACCTGAAGGCATCGTTCATTTAAAAACGGACAGTGAATTTATGCACGGTTACACCTTAGGCTTGCTTCACGGGGAAGGCCATGAAATTATTTATGCCCACCACGATATTTATAAAAATTACCACGCACCCGAAGAAGTGACTTCAACCCAAACCTTTTATGAAAGTCAGTATTTGGAAAAAGGAAAGCCTATTACGTATATTAAATTCAAGCTTCGGTATTAACCAACTTAAAACTTTTAATATTTAACTTCTAATATTTAATATCAAGTATTAATTTTTTTAAATCGATGGAAACTTCGGGTAATTTTTTTGAAAAAACATATGAAATTGCCAAGCAAATTCCCTTTGGAAGAGTTACCAGTTATGGTGCCATCGCAAAATATTTAGGAACTGCTAAATCAGCAAGAATGGTTGGTTGGGCGATGAATGCTTCACACAATAATGCAGATATTCCTGCACACAGGGTGGTAAACAGAAATGGATTGCTAACAGGGAAATTTCATTTTGATGGCACCAACTTAATGCAACAATTGCTGGAAAACGAAGGAATTGTTGTGAAAGAAAATCAAATACAAAACTTTAATGATGTTTTTTGGGACCCTTTTAAAGAATTATAGTACCTGCAATTTTAGATTATTTGATTTCTGATTTTTTCCATCCAAATTTTTAGACTTTCCGGCTTTTAAACTTTCAACTATGCAACTTTGTGTATTCATTTAAATCTGTATCTTTGTTGTTTAGAATGATTTTATATAAATAACATGGCATATACAAAAAAAGAAATCTCAAATGCTCTTGAAACTATTACTGCACCTGGTGAAGGAACAAATTTAATTGAAAGCGGCGCGGTTAAAAATATTGTAACTTTCGATAAAGAAGTTATTGTTGATGTAACTATTGGAAATCCAACGTTACAGGCAAAAAAGAAAATGGAAGTTGAAATTATGAAGGCAATCCACCAACACGTGGATGTGAAAGCCGACGTAAAAGTGAATGTAACAGCTATTGCTCCTGACAAACCAGCAGAAAAGTCTAAACCAAAAGTTCCGGGAATTCAAAATATCATCGCAATTGCTTCAGGAAAAGGTGGTGTTGGAAAATCTACCATTACCACAAATATTGCCATTTCATTACAAAAAATGGGATTTAAAGTGGGTATTTTAGACGCCGACGTTTACGGCCCTTCAATTCACTTAATGTTTGATGTGGCGCATGCAAAACCATTGTCAATAGCAATTGACGGCAGTTCAAAAATGCAGCCTATTGAAAGTTATGGCGTAAAAATATTGTCGTTAGGATTTTTTGTTGATGCCAACCAAGCGGTTATTTGGCGCGGTGCAATGGCAGGCAAAGCATTAAACCAATTAATATTTGACTCGCACTGGGGAGAACTTGATTTTTTATTGATTGATTTACCTCCGGGAACCGGCGATATTCATTTGTCAATTGTACAAGCAGTTCCAGTTACAGGCGCTATCATTGTGAGTACACCGCAAAATATCGCTTTGGCCGATGCCAAAAAAGGAGTGGCGATGTTTCAACAAGAAAGTATCAATGTTCCTGTTTTGGGCATTGTTGAAAATATGAGTTATTTTACGCCTGCTGAACTTCCCGACAACAAATATTATATTTTTGGACAAGATGGTGCAAAAAATTTGGCAAAAGACATTGATGTGGCCTTTTTAGGGGAAATACCTTTGGTGCAAAGTATCCGCGAATCTGGCGATGTTGGTCATCCGGTGGCGCTTCAGGACAACACACCTTTAGAAATTGCTTTTTCAGAAATTACTAAAAATGCCTTGTCTCAATTGGTAAAAAGAAACAATGATTTGCCACCTACTGAAATTGTTAGAATTACTACCATGAGTGGGTGCAGCACAAAAAAATAAAAAACTATGGAAGCTAAAGAATTAATAATTATTGTTGAAAATGCCTTGCAGGAAATTAGGCCTTTTTTACAGGCCGATGGGGGAAATATTTCACTGGTTGAAATACGAGACAATATTGTTAGTGTTCAATTAGAAGGCAACTGTTTGGGTTGCTCCGTAAATCAGATGACTTTAAAAAACGGGGTTGAAGCCACCATCAAAAGGCACGCTCCACAAATTATACAAGTAATTGAAGTAAACGGAATTACTTTTTAGTTTTCAAAAAATTACAAAATAAAAAAGAGCACTTAACGTGCTCTTTTTTATTTCATTAAATAGTCAAAAATATTTTTATATTTGTAAAGTATGAAAAAAGCTTGGGCAGAATTATTGATACTTCTAAAATTCTTAATCAAGAGAGATCCTGAATGAAAATATTCATGGTAAAGGTTACATCCTAAAAATTTTGTAACTTTAAAGCTATGATTCCGTCCAAATTGATAAAAATTATTGGACATATATTCATAAAAAACTACTAACCCTTTTTTAGGGAAATCATAACTAAAAAAAATATACAATTATGCCTAGATATCATTCCTTGGGTAAAATTCCGCCAAAACGACACACCACTTTTGAAAAACCAACAGGCGGATTGTATCAGGAAGAGCTTTTCGGAACTGCAGGTTTTTCCGGAATGTCGTCATTAATTTACCATTTGAATCCGCCCACCGTGGTTACGGAAATCAAAAAAGTAAAAGATGTAACACCAAAAATCGCCATCGACAAAAATATGAAAGCACTCAGTTTTAAAGGATTTTCCTTAAAACCTGAAGCCGATTATTTGGAAAGCAGGAAAACTGTTTTTGTAAATAGCGATTTACACATCGGTTTGGCCGCACCAAAAGAATTTTCATCAGCTTATTTTTATAAAAATGCCGATGCCGATGAAATGCTTTTTGTGCACGTTGGATCTGGCACCTTAAAAACAATGTATGGGAATATTTCTTTTAAATATGGCGATTATGTGATTATTCCCAGAGGAACTGTGTATCAAATTGACTTTGACACGCAAGAAAACCGACTGCTTTACATTGAATCTTTTAGTCCGATTGTAACGCCAAAACGCTATCGAAATAATTTCGGGCAATTGTTGGAAACTTCACCATTTTGCGAACGCGATTTTAAATTGCCGACCAATTTGCAAACACATGATGAGAAAGGCGCTTTTAAAGTGTTCATCAAAAAACAAGGTGTACTTTGGGAATATGTTTATGAAAATCATCCTTTTGATGCTGTTGGCTGGGACGGATTTAATTATCCGTACGCTTTCTCCATTCACGATTTTGAACCAATTACCGGCCGCATTCATATGCCGCCGCCAGTTCACCAAACCTGGGAAGCATCGGGCTTTGTGGTTTGCTCCTTTGTGCCAAGAATGTACGATTACCATCCAAAATCAATTCCCGCACCTTACCACCACAGCAATATCGATTCCGAAGAAATATTGTATTATGTAGATGGTGATTTTATGAGCCGAAATAATATTGAAAAAGGACAAATTACCTTGCATCCGGGAGGAATTCCTCACGGTCCGCATCCGGGCGCTATTGAAAGAAGTGTCGGAAAAAAATTCACTGAAGAATTGGCTGTGATGATTGACCCTTTTAAACCTGTGATGATTACCGAAGAAGCGATGAATTTGCAGGTGGATGATTATTATAAATCTTGGATAACTGAATTAAGAATATAGAGGAGAGAAAAAAGAAAAATTATGAGCAATCTAAAACAAAAACAAAACTTCAACTACGGACTGGAAAAAATATTTCCTGAAGCACAAGATTTCTTGCCATTATTGGGAACTGATTATGTAGAAATGTATGTTGGAAACGCCAAACAAGCAGCGCATTATTATAAAACCGCATTCGGATTTCAATCGTTGGCTTATGCCGGATTGGAAACTGGGTTAACAGACCGAACAAGTTATGTTTTGGTTCAGGATAAAATTAAATTGGTGCTAACCACGCCAATGCCAAACAAAAATAATCAGGAAATTTTTGACCATATTGAAAAACATGGTGATGGCGTAAAAGTTGTGGCACTTTGGGTAGAAGATGCTGCAAAATCTTGGGAAGAAACCACCAAACGGGGCGCAAAATCGTTTATGGAACCAACCAAAGAAAGCGATGAAAACGGCGAAGTTATTCGCTCCGGAATTCATACTTACGGCGATACTGTACACATTTTTGTTGAACGAAAAAATTACAATGGCCTGTTTTTGCCAAAGTTTGTGAAATGGAATTCGAGCCATAATCCGACCGATGTTGGTTTGCGTTATATAGATCATATGGTAGGCAATGTAGGATGGAATGAAATGAATGTTTGGTCAAAATTTTACAATGAAGTGATGGGCTTTGCCAACCTGATTACTTTTGATGACAAAGATATTTCAACAAAATATACGGCGTTAATGAGTAAAGTGATGACCAACGGCAACGGCCGCGTAAAATTCCCGATAAACGAACCTGCGGAAGGTGTGAAAAAATCACAAATTGAAGAATATTTAGACTTTTATAATGGTCCTGGAATTCAGCATATTGCCGTTGCCACCAACAATATTTTGGAAACTGTGAAAGTGTTGACGGAACGCGGCGTTGAATTTTTGTATGTTCCAGGCTCCTATTATGACACCGTAATGGACAGAGTTGGTGAAATTGATGAAGATTTGGCAGCCTTAAAAGATCTTGGGATTTTAGTTGACAGGGATGAAGAAGGTTATTTATTGCAAATTTTCACCAAACCAGTAACTGACAGACCGACACTTTTTTTTGAAATTATTCAAAGAAAAGGGGCGCAATCATTCGGAAAAGGGAATTTTAAAGCCTTATTTGAATCCATTGAAGCCGAACAAGAACGAAGGGGAACATTATAATTTTAAATTATTAATAAAAGCTTAACGGCGTATGTGTTAAGCTTTTATTATTTTTGGCGCGATAATTGTATTTTTAACATAAGAATTCGTTTAAAATCAATATATGAAAAACATAATAGGCCTTTTTATTTTTTTAATTACATTTTCCTCAATAGGGCAATCTGTTCAAAAACTTAAGGGGAAATCATTTGAATCTGTTTCAAAAACTAAGGATTCTCCTCAAGTTTTTGCCTTTCAAAAAGGCGAATGGCTAAAGTTTAAAATGAGCTATAGCAATTTTCTAAATGCAGGATTTTCAACTATGGAAGTGAGAGAAACTACAAATAACCAAAGGGAAGCCTTTCATATTCTTGGAAAAGGAAAATCTACAGGAATTGTAAGTTTGTTTTTTAATGTAACAGACGATTATCAAACTTTTATGTACAAAGAATCTTTGCTGCCATACCGTTTTATCAGAAAAATTGATGAAGGTGGTTATACAAAAGATGAAGAAATTTTATTCAATCATGCTAAAAATGAGGCTACTGTAAAAAACTACAAACATAATACAGTTAAAAAGCACCCAATTGGCAATGACATACAAGACTTACTGTCGGCCTTATACTTTTTAAGAAATCAGAACTTATCTAATTTAAAAGTTGGAGATGAGATTGAACTAAAAATGTTTATTGATCAAGAAGTCTCTAATTTTAAACTGCATTTTTTAGGAAGAGAGACTGTGAAAACAAAATTCGGAAAAGTTAAATCTTTAAAATTTAGGCCGATGGTTCAAACAGGACGGGTTTTTAAGAAGCAGGAAAGCTTAACCATTTGGATTAGTGAGGACGAAAATAAAATTCCTCTGCTTATTAAAGCAGACCTTGCAGTTGGTTCACTGAGAGCCGATCTTGACCAATTTAAAGGTTTAGCACACCCTTTTAACATAATTTTTTGAAATTAAATTGTATTTTCGCAATTCATTTGTTCAATCAGATTTAATTGTTAAAATAGCCTACATTGAAAAAATTATTTGCCCTTTTATTCGTTGTTCTAAGTATTGCCTGTAAAAATGAAAAGCCTGAAAAACCTATAATTCCCGAAAAAATTGTTTATGAATTTGGTTATCGGCTAAACGATTATACAGTCATAAACGACACGCTTAAATCAGGAGAAAACTTTGGGGAAATATTATCCAGAAATAAAATTGGCAGCTCAAAAATATATGAAATTGTCAGTAAAACAAGAGATTCTTTCAATATTAGAAGTCTTAAAGCTGGAATACCTTACACCATTTTGGCAAAAAAAGATTCCACCCAAGAAGCACAAGTATTTATTTATAGGCAGTCAAAAATTAACTACACAATTATTGATTTTAAAGACTCTATAATCACCGTTATAAATGGGAAAAGGCCCATTAAAACTAAAATCGTAACAGCATCGGGATTGATTACCACACATCTTTCACATGCCATCAAAAGCCAGGGGTTAAGTCCTGATTTAACTTATAAAATGGCCGATGAAGTTTTTGCTTGGGCCATTGATTTTTCCAAACTTCAGAAAAATGATAAATTCAAGTTAATTTATGAAAAATTTTATATAGAAGACACTATTCCTGTTGGAATTGGAAATATAAAAGCTGCCTATTTTGAACATAATGACAAACCTTTTTACGCCTTTAATTATAAAACTGACTCAACCAAAAAAGCATCGGAATATTATGATGAAAAGGCAAATATTTTACGTCGCCAATTTTTAAAAATGCCTGTAAAATTCAGCAGAATCTCATCAAAATATAACCTAAAAAGACGAATTGCCTATTACGGAAACAAGATTAGAGCGCACAAAGGA
>CAMDPE010000064.1 GCA_945903795.1 Lutibacter flavus
CGATTGGTGAATTTTATGGCGTTTTTAATCAAATTACTTAAAACTTCATAAATTTTTTCACTATCCGATTTTATGATAGCTTCACTATCCTGCAATTTATTTATGTAGCTGAAGTCAATTCCTTTTTGCAAAATTTCTTCTTTAAATGAAGAAAATAATCTTTTTATTTTCTCATTTATGTTAAATTCAGCATTGTGAATATCTACAGTTCCTGATTCAATTTTTGAAATAATGAGAATGTCGTTTATGATATTAAGCATTCGCTTTCCGCTATGCTCAATTACTTCAATATATTGATATTGCTTATCACTTGTGAGTTTCGATTCTTTCAACAAATCGGAAAAGCCTAGAATACTATTCATTGGCGTTCTAATTTCATGGCTCATATTGGCAAGAAAGGCAGATTTCAATCTATCACTTTCTTTTGCCTGTTTTATGGCTTTCTGCAGTTCAAGATTTATTTTTTTAAGCGCCTCATTGTGGGCTTCTATTTCAGCATTTTTTTCTTCAAGGTTTTTTTCATGCTTTTTGCTTTCAGTAATATTTACACCAATACTGGCGGTTCCCAATATTTCTCCTTTATCCGATTTTAAAGCAATATTGTACCACAAAATATTTAATTCCTCTCCAGCTTTTGTGAGTATGATATTTTCATTGTTTTTTGAAAATTCATCTATTTGCATGCCCAAAGAAAATAGCTGCTTTAATTTTGTGCTTTCATAAATAGGAACAAACAGCCCAAACCAATTTTTTCCAAATACTTCTGCCTTTTCATAGCCGGTAATTCTCAATAAATAATCATTACAAAAATTAATGCTTCCGTCGTTATTTAGAATAAGAGATACAATATTTCCGCTCTCCAAAATCTGTGTAAATCTGCGTTCATATTCTTTTAACTGTAATTGCGCCAATTCATTTTGCCAGTTTTTATGCTGTTGAACCATCAAAATTCCCAAAAGCATAGTTACGGGAGAATAAATAAAAATAATGGGAATTGCAATTACTTTTAATGTTGGAAGCATCATATCGTCTGGTAAGAATACAGTATAAAATGCCATTAATATATTGACCGTCAAGCCCATTACCAGCAATTCCAGATAATAAATATTTGATTTCCAATTTGGTCGAAATCTTCTCCAAAGCAAACCAATTGACCCTGAAGTAAAAATCACTGCCAAGCCCATCCACAAGCCTTCACCTCCAATGGCTATCCGCACAATTCCAGTCACTAACATCGCTATTATGGTGGGAATTGGTCCGAAAAACAAGCCAGCTATCGACAGCAATACAGAACGCATATCGAAAGTGATTCCGGGAACCATCATCCAAGGCGTAGACATCAAAATAATCCCTATACTGCTAAGAACCAACCCTACAATAATTTTTGCTGATATACTTTTAGTGGCTTCATTCTTAATCCATACATTTTGATAAAGCATTGAAAAAGCAATCAATAAAGCCGCATTTTGTAACAATCCTATAAGAATGGACTCCTTCATTATCTATTGTTTGATATTCTGCTTATCACCTTAAAAAAAACATTTAATTTCAGTCTCCATTTACAATCTCGCTATTTAATTTTGACTCAATTTCTTTTAATTTTCATAAAAAAACATTAAAACCAATGCAACATAAGACTATAAAATGTATCTGAATGTTAAGTTAGAACGCAAAATTATAATTTATATTCCGCCCTATATCCAGATTTTTAAATACAAAATAAATGAAATTAAAAAAATATAGATAGCTCAAGAAAGAGCCTTTCTTAAATTTTCAATTAATTACTAAATTAAGCTTTTTTATGATAGAAGCAATACTGGCTAAAGATTTTTTTAATAGAATTTCAAAAGCGATTTACGCTTTGAAATGACTTTTGAAAAAAATTTAAATGCATTAAATGCGAGTCGAACCAATCTGGAAAGAAAGCAATACATTAAACCAGTTTTTTTTCGATATACTCTGAGTTCATGATGCGCAACGCACCCATATATTTCATTTTAAACCTCACCAAATCACCAACTTTATATTTTTTATTGGTTTTGCTCAAGTCCACCACCAACATGTCTGAACTTGCGCCAATAAAAGAAATATTTTCATCAACAGGCGTAATAAATTCGGTTTTGGAAATATCCAACAGCCCAATGTCTAAAATTCCCCTGCTATGGTTTTTTCCATAATCCTCAGGATTAATTTCCAAAGTTTCTCCTGATGGATTTTCTTCCAAATAACCATAAGGAACAATGGGTTTTTCTGTTATTTCAATAATTTCAGCATAAAGCAAAAAAACATCATCCTTCATTTTTGGGATTGTTTTATTTGAAAATAAATCAACGCCAAAAAACAGGGTTTCTCCAATTCTGAAATGATTTACACCCTGTGGAATTTGCTTTTTCAATAAAAGCGGAATCATCACAGAAGATCCGCCCGACACATAATCTATTTTTTTGCCGAACTTTGCTTCAATCAATTGCTCATACAAACTTAATTGAATCAGTTTGTCTTTGCTGGGCATCACACCGCTTAAACAATTGAGATTTGCGCCAATGCCAGCCACTTGAATATTGGGTAGCTCAAATATTTTTTTGTAAAAGCCCATTAAATGTTCTCCCATAATACCTTCGCGCAAATCACCCAATTCAATCATAATAATAATTCGGTGAATTTTGTTTTGTTTAACGGCTTCTTCGGATAACCATTTCATGGTCGTTAATTCCGTATTAAAACTAACATCGGCATATTTTACAATATTGGCGATACTTCGCTTTGCCGGCGGTTTTATGTAGATTGTTTCTTTCTTTGGATTTATAGCTTTAATTTTTTTCAAATTGGTCAACCTGGCATCACAAACCTGTTCATCACCTAGCGACAAAACAAATTCCAAAAAGGTCTTATTTCCGCAAAGCATTTTCAAAACAGGAGCCCACTCTTTATGATGGCTGTTAAATAACGACTGTAAAAATGAATAATTATGCGCTAAAGAATTCTTATTAAGTGTTATAAATGCCATTATATTATTTTTTAGTTGATAAATAGACAATTAAAGATAGTGAAATCCCTATTAATATTGGATCAAAACCAAAAGGAATGCTAACTTCAAGGAATGTTAAGAGCAAAGTTGTAAATCCACCTACAATCATAGAGAGCAATGCAGCTAATGGTTTACGCTTTTTTGACATCAGTATTCCCAATACGGGTATTAGAAGTCCGGATACCATAAACGAATAGGACAACAACATTAAATCCAACACACTTTGCATAGAAGTGGCGATAATTATTGCAGCGCCCCCAACAAAAAAAGTTATAATCTGGGAGATTCTTATGGTTCTTTTGTTAAGTTCTTTAAGCCCTAATATGTCTGTCACAAAATTACCTGATGCCGCCAGCAAACAACTGTCTGCCGTTGACATAATGGCTGAAAAATAAGCTGATAACATCAATCCGACAAGGCCAACTGGCAATACATGTTTTAAAAGCAACGGCATTCCCATTTCAGGGTCCATCCCCAATTCACTTTCAAATCCATCGGAAACAAAAACACCTTTCGCTGCTGCAACCCTAGCAAATAATCCAAGAATTACACCCATAAATGCCATAATTGGGTATTCAAAAAGTCCGGCTATAAACCAGGCTTTTTTTGCTGTTTTTTCATTTTTACAGGCATAAATTCTTTGGTAAAGCGTCATTCCCACAAACCAAATAGGCACAATAATTACAAACCAGTTTACCAACTGAACCCAAGAAACATTTTGCAATGAAAAATATTCGTTGGGAAGCACACTTACAATGGCTTCATACCCACCCAAATAATTATATGCAATAGGAATTCCTATAAATATCAATCCGAACATTAAAACAAGCCACTGAAAAGTATCGGTATAAATAACAGCTTTCATTCCGCCGAAAGCGGTATAAACAAGCGCCACACCTCCCATAATCAACAAAGCCTCATTTAAATCGAGTGAAGGAAATGTGCCGACAGCCAACTTTGCGCCGGCAAGAAATTGTGATGAAGTAAAACCTAAGTAGCCAATAAAAGAAATAATTCCGGCAACCATCGCAACGGTGGTTCCATAGCTGTGTTTCAAAAACTCAGGAAATGTTAAAAAACCATGTAAATTACCAAGTTTAACCACTTTAGGAATCAAAAAAACAGCACTTAACCAGGCACCAATAAGTCCGGTAAACAGCATCCAGGAACCGGATATTCCCATAACAAAACCAAGTCCGCCCAATCCAATGGAAAATCCGCCACCCACATCTGTTGCAACAACAGACAAGCCAACGTGCATACTGCTCATTTCGCCTCCGCCAATGTAATAGTCTTTAACAGTTTTGTTTTTATTGAAAAAGTAAAATCCAATTCCCAACACGGAAATCATATAAACAGCAAAAACAACAATGTCTAAAATAGCCATATTGTTTTGTGTTATTTTTTAAGTCGCATTTCTAAGTATTTGTTCTCGAAGCCTAATTTTTCGTATAAAAATTTGGCAGGATTGTTTGGCTCTACGTGAAGTGCGATATCGCCATCAGCCAATTCAATGGCTTTGTTCATCAGTTTTTTACCAAAACCTTTGCCTCGGGCATTTTCATGAACGGCAATGTAAACAAGGATATTTTCTGGGATATAACCAGCCATACCAGTTTTATTTACAATTGTTGCGCCCATAATTTCGTCATTTTCTAACAGCATCAGCACAAATCCTCCAAGTCCTTCATTTGAATCCTTGATGGCAAAATCGAAACATTTTCCAATGTCCTCTTTTTTATCGCCGTATTCCTGTAAATGCTGAAATAAAAAAGAAATAACTTCCTCCTTTTCGGCTGATGAAGGTTCTGTGATTTTGTTGTATATTTTAAACGTCTCCATACTTATTTGTCCTCTTGATTTCTTAAATTCTGAACATAAATCGCCTTTCCTATTTTCTTCCTGTTTTTAACCGATTTTTTGATAAATTGTTTTTGGTCTCTTAAATTATTTATCAGTTTTGTCCTTCGTGTTTTTTGTTTATATCGCTTTAGCGCTCTGTCAATATTTTCGCCTTCCTTTACCTGTATAATGAGCATAGTTCTTGTTTTAATTTAATGGTTATGATGCAAAAATACGAAATAGTTTCTATAGAAACTATTTATATTTAATTATTATAATTCAATAAGTAAGGAAAATTTATGCTTTTAACTTAATTTATTGCTATTATTCTGAATAAAAATTGCCAAATATTCATATTTTCTGCAGAAACTATTTTAAGTAAAAAACCAATAAAATAATGCTGAAATTTTATATAAATTCTTCTGAAGTGATTATGGGAGAAGCATCAATTTCACCAACTTCCATAAGTTCGGTTAATAAGTCGATGCCATCAATAATCGTTTTAAGTTTTTCCGGCGGAAGTGCCTGCAGTTTTTCACTTAATTTTTGCTGAAAAGTAATTGGAGCATTTTGGATAAGCGCCATTCCTTTTGCCGTTAAAGAAATCAAGGTAATTCGCTTATCGGTTGATTTAGGCAATTTCACGACCAGATTTTTTTTCTCCAGTCTGGAAATAATCCCTGTAATTGTGCTGGCATTTAAATTCAAAAATCCTTTTAATTTAGAAGCGTTTGTACGATAATCTTCCTGTTCTGCCAAAAATTGCAGGCACAACAATTGCGGAATACTCACGCCCAATTCCTTATCCACGCGCTTGCTTTCTAAGTTTATGGAACGTACAATTCTTCTGAGTTTTATTAAAATTTCGATAGAATTCATTTTCAAAAGTAACCAAAAAACATTAACAACTCCTAAATTCAGTAATATCTATCGATGTTTTTTTGCCCATAAGCAATTCGCTCACCAATTTGCCGGAAGCTGGCGCCAAACTCAATCCCATCATGGCATGGCCTGTAGCGATGGTTAAATTTTTAATTCTTTTGGATTTCTCTATAATTGGCAATCCGGTTGGCGTGCAAGGCCTAAAACCATGCCATACTTTTTCTTTTTCAGGAAGATTCACTTTGATATCCGGATAAAACTGATTCACTTTTTCAACAATGCCCTGCAGTCTTTTAATATTGATTTTAGTGTCGTTATTGTTAGTGATTTCCATAGTTCCGCCAAACCTCACAGTTTCGCCAATAGGCGTTACAGCCACTTTTCCTTCACATAAAATAGTTGGAATTGTTGGTTTTACGATCAAGTTTTCTACATTAAAACTATAGCCTTTGCCTGGCAATATATGCAATTTCACGCCTAACTTTTTGGCAACTTCCACACTCCATGAGCCCGCCGCAATAACAAATTCATCGGCTTTAAAATTTCCCTGATTGGTCAATAATTCCGCAATTTTACCTTCAGAAACTTTAAAATCAACCAAAGAACAATTGGAAATTAGCTTCACGCCCATTCTATTTAATTCGGATTTTAAAAAGGCAATAAAATGGTTTGGCGACAAATGCGCATCCGATTTATAATGAACGGCGCCCAACGCATTCACCGCAATATTTTTCTCTAACTCTTTAACTTCCTGTTGATTTAAAAAATCGACTTCTATACCCAATTCTTCAGCAACTTTTCCTGTTTTTAATTCTTCCTCACCCATTTTTTCAGAATTGTAAAGCATCAAAAGCCCTTTTTCCTGATACCCAAATTCGTTGGCAGATTGTGCAAATTCCCGATACAATTCTTTGCTGAAAAAAGAAAGATTCCGCAAAGGCACCATGGATTTATTTACATGATCCTGATTGGAATTTTTGTAAAATTGAATTAGCCAAGAAAGTAAATCCAGACTTAAAGCCGGTTTTATGTAAAACGGACTTTTGGCATTAAACATCCATTTTATTCCCTGATGAATTACGCCCGGTTGCGCCATGGGAATTATGTGGCTGGGAACAATCATCCCCGCATTTCCGTAAGAACAGCCGTCGGCCATATCAGATTTGTCAATTATCGTAACTGTTACGCCCTCTTTTGCCAAATAATAAGCAGAACACAATCCGATGATTCCGCCTCCAATGATGATTACACTTTTCAATTTATGATTGTTTAATTTAAATACTTTTAACTTTTAATATTTTCCCACCTGCGCTTTACAAAACCTGAAATCCGTGCGCATAGGGATCATCTTCGTCATCAATAATGATGGTGTTGTATCCATAAACTTTTGCCCAACCCTGAATGCTTGGAACAATAGCTTTTTTTCCGTTTAAGGTGGTTTCTTCCACTATTTTTCCAATAAATTTTGAGCCAATATAACTTTCGTGGATAAATTCTTCGCCCAATTTTAATTTTCCTTTTGCATGCAATTGCGCCATCCGTGCCGATGTTCCTGTGCCGCAAGGTGAACGATCAATGGCTTTGTCTCCATAAAAAACAGCATTTCTGCCTGACGAAGTTGGGTCTATCGGATTTCCGGTCCACAATAGATGGCTCACATCTTTAATGGTTTCATTTTCGGGATGCACAAATAAATTTGGATATTTTTCATTGATGCGCGTTCTAACAATTTGTGAATATTGTATTAATTTACTTGCAGTAAAATTATGGACGCCGCTAAAATTTTCCTGCGGATCAACAATGGCGTAGTAATTTCCGCCATAAGCCACATCAAAAGTAAGTTCGCCCAATTCCGGACAATCAACTGTTAATCCTTCCGCAGCCAAATACGATTTCACGTTTATTAATCTCACCCAATCCACTTTTTTTCCGGTTTTTTGGTATTCAATTTGAACCAAACCGGCCGGAGCTTCCATTCTTATTTTTCCCGGAATTTTTGGTGTTATCAAACCTTCTTCAATGGCAATGGTTACCGTGCCGATGGTGCCGTGGCCGCACATAGGCAAGCAGCCGGAAGTTTCTATAAATAAAATTGAAAAATCATTTTCCTCATGATGCGGCGGAAATAAAATGCTTCCGCTCATCATATCGTGTCCGCGTGGCTCAAACATCAATCCTTTGCGAATCCAATCGAATTCTTTCAAAAAATGCTGACGCTTTTCGCTCATATCAGCGCCTATTAAATTCGGACCGCCACCGACAACAACGCGAACCGGATTCCCGCAGGTATGCGCATCAATGCAAAAAAATGTTTTTCTAGCCATTTTTTGTTTTTTGAATATAGTTAAGAATTCTTTTTTCTAAAATGGAAAGCGTCACCGTTCCCTCTGCTAAAATAATTTCGTGAAACTCCCGAATATCAAATTTAGTCCCTAATTCTTTTTCTGCCTTTTTTCTGAGTTCACGAATTTTTAGTTCCCCAATTTTATAGGACAATGCCTGTCCCGGCCAGGAAATATAGCGGTCAATTTCTGTATTTACTTCATGAACAGACAACGCTGTTTTCGATTTTAAATAATCAACCGCCTGTTCTCTTGTCCAGTTTTTACTGTGAATTCCGGTATCAACCACCAAACGGCAAGCACGCCACATTTCATAAGTATATTTTCCGAAATTTTCATATGGCGTTTCATAAATTCCCATATCGTTTCCTAAATATTCCGAATAAAGTCCCCAACCTTCCCCATAAGCAGATAAATATAATTCTCGTCTAAATTTAGGGAAATTTTTACCCAGCTCATTGCTTAAACTAATTTGCAAATGATGACCGGGAACAGCTTCATGCAAAGTTAATGCTGGCAAAACATAAAGTGGCCTGCTTTTTAAATTGTAAGTATTTACCCAATAATATCCGGGTTCCGTGCTATCTTTTCCTGGCGGATTGTATCTTCCTCCAGTGTATTTTGGTGCAATCACCTCTGGCACAGGCGCAACACCATAAGGTTTACGCGGCAAAGTAATGAAATATTTGGGTAATTGCTCATCAATTTTTTTCGCAATATTTCTTGCTTCTTTAAGCAAATCGTCACCTGTTTTTGCATAAAACTGTTCGTCAGTTCTTAAAAAAGTCAAAAATTCTTCAAAAGAACCTTTAAAATTTACTTGCTCAATAATTTTTTGCATTTCAGCTTTAATCCGGGCAACTTCCCGCAATCCAATTTGATGCACTTCTTCTGAAGAAATTTTTGAAGTGGTGTAATAATTTACCCTGTTCTGATAATAAGCTGTTCCGTTTTTTTGGTTTGAAACGCCACCATCAGCCCTCGTTTTAACAAAATATTCATCTTCAAAAAATGATTTAATGATTTTAAACTGCGGAATTACCTTCTCCACAATTACTGTTTTTGCAGCCGTTAATAAAGAATCTTTTTGTTGAACCGAAATGTTTGAAGGCAATTGTTTAAAAGGCGAATAATAAAAACTGTCTTCAAAATTCTCTACAATCTGGCTATCATAAGTGTCTTCAAAATCATTAAAAATAATTTTAGGCTGAGAGATTCCCTTTTCCAAACCTTCACGCATTAAAACCAGATGCTGTTCCACAAAAGTTGGGAAGGCATTTAATTTGTTTAAATAGTCGACAAATTCCTGATGTGTTGAAAAAGCACGAACCTCATAAGGCAAGCTTGTGTGAAAACCTGAATCGGACAAAAGCGGATTTAAATAGGCTTTAAACTCATAAAAATCGATATTTTCCTGCAACGTGAATTTTAGCAATTCCAAAGAAATATTTTCGGTTTCCGACAAATTTTCTATTGCGATTTTTGATAAAGTATCGATGGTTTTTTGCGCATATTCCGCTTCATTTTTATAATACTCTTTTGTAAATAAACCCAAAGAATATTGTTTTTCGTCATATCCTTCGCGGTTTTCATAGTTTGCAATCACTTTAGCTAACGCTTCTGATGCATTTTTTTTCGGAGTACAACTTGCTAAAACGATAAAAAATAAAATAATTATTGATTTTAAATAATTCATCTCCAACAGATTTTAAATTTTATCAAAAGTTTGTTTTCCGTCAACAATTCGTGAAATTCCCAGCGAATTTTCATTCTTCAATTCATCGGGCAACATTTCATTTGGCCAGCTTTGGAAACTAAACGGGCGCACCCAACGTTTTATGGAATTGATGCCCACTGCCGTAAATCGGCTGTCGGTTGATGCCGGATAAGGACCGCCATGAACCATTGCCGCACAAACCTCAACACCTGTTGGAACACCATTAAAAATGATACGTCCTACCCTGTTTTGAAGGGCATTTATTACCTTTTCATAATTTTTCATTTCTTCATTTTCAGCCAACACAGTTCCCGTTAACTGGCCTTCCAAATTGGCAATAATTTCTTCCAGTTGCTGTGCATTTTCACACTGAACCACCATAGAAAATGGTCCGAAAACTTCCTGATGCAATGCCGGGTTTTGTAAAAAAGTGGCGCCTTCAACAGTGGTGATGGTCTGACGTCCATAATTAGCAGCGATTTCCTCAGAAAAGCTTGCCGCAGTTTGCAAACCTGCCTGTTTTTGCATCGCCGCTTTTTTGGTTTCATAAGCGCCAATAATGTTTGGATGCAACATACAAGTAGGCTCAATTTTGATAATTTCTTCCGATAATTTTTGAATAAAATTGGTTAAATCGGGTCCTTTAATTCCTAATATTAATCCGGGATTTGTACAAAATTGACCTGAACTTAATGCAATAGAACCTGCATAAGTTTTTGCCCATTCGGTTCCTTTATTTCTTGAGGCTTCCGGCAAAATGATTACCGGATTTACGCTTCCCATTTCGGCAAAAACAGGAATGGGTTCAGTGCGTTGTGAGGCTAAATTGTACAAAGCCCTTCCGCCGCCAACACTTCCCGTAAATCCAACTGCTTTTACCTGCGGATGTTTTACCAATGAAACACCAACTTCAATGCCGCTGCTGTTTAAATTTGAAAATACGCCATTTGGCATTCCTGTTTTTTCGGCAGCATTTATGATTGCTGATGCGACCAATTCACCTGTTCCGGCGTGCATTGGATGCGATTTTACGATAACCGGACAACCGGCAGCGAATGCCGCAGCCGTGTCTCCGCCTGCCGTAGAATAGGCCAACGGAAAGTTGCTCGCCCCAAAAACAACCACGGGTCCGATTGGAATTAATATTTTGCGAATGTCTACTTTTGGAATGGGTTGTCGGTTTGAATCGGCAGTATCAATCGTGGCTTCAACCCAAGATCCTTCTTTTACTAAATTAGCAAAGGTGCGCAACTGAAAAACAGTTCTTCCTCTTTCGCCAATTGCCCTGCCTTCCGGCAAACCGGATTCTAAGCAATATGTTTTTATCAGCTCATCGCCCAACGCTTCAATTTCATTGGCAATTTGGTTTAAAAATTCACTTTTTTTGACGCCTGAAATATGTCTAAATTCCTTAAAAGCTTCTGATGCCAATGCAACCACCATCTTAATTTCTGCATCCGAAGCTTCAGAAAAAACAACATCGTTCTCCTTATTTTCCTGCGGATTAAATGTTTTAAATGTTACTTTCCCTGTTGATGCCAGCAGATTTCCAATGTAGTTTTTTCCTGTAATCATTTGCTTTGTATTTTTGTGTTTTAGATAATTGATATGATGGATTTTTGATTTTTTCTATTGAAATTGTCAATTAATAATCGGTCTGTTTTTCAACGCTTTTTCAATAATAGCCAAAACCCGAATTCTTTCTTCACCCACCAATGGCAAACGCGGTTCCCTGACATTTTCGGTGCCTATTCCTGTGGCAACTTCAGCCAATTTAATATTTTGTACCAATTTAGTGTTTATATCCAACTCCAACAAAGGTAAAAACCAACTGTAAATGGCAATAGCTTCTTTTGTTTTTCCTGCTTTTGCCAATTTATAGACGGCAACTGTTTCCGCCGGAAAAGCACAAACCAAACCGGCAACCCAACCATCTGCACCCATCAATAAACTCTCTAAAGCTAAAGTGTCAACGCCACATAAAATTTTAAAACGGTCGCCAAAACGTGTTTTCATTCTGGTGACATTTGAAATATCGCGGGTAGATTCTTTCACAGCCTGAATATTTTCACATTCAATCAATGCTGAAAACATATCCAACGTAACTTCAATGCCGTAATCGACCGGATTGTTGTAAATCATAATGGGCAGCGAAGTGCTTTTGGCTATTTTTTTAAAATAGGTGACCGTTTCCCTTGAATCGGCTTTGTAACGCATCGGCGGCAACAACATCAATCCGTTTGCCCCATATTCTTCAGCCTTACGAACCGCTTCAATGGCACCAGTTGTGGATTGTTCGGCAATATTGATAATCACGGGCACTTTGCCTTTTACAATTTCCACCGTTTTTTTGATCAGAATTCTTTTTTCGTCCGCAGTAAGTGTGCTGGCTTCACCTAAAGTTCCTCCAAGGATAATTCCGTTGACCCCTGCTGCCAATTGTGCGTTGATATTTTTTTCAAAATTCAACAAATCCAAGGTGTCTTCATCAGTAAATTTGGTTGTAACTGCTGGCATTACGCCTTTCCATTGTATACTCATAATCATTAATTTTAATTGTATGCCTTAAGCTTTAAGTTAAAAATTAAAAACCTTTTTATTTGTTGAAATTAACTTTAAGCTTTTAACTTTTAAACATTTCAACCAAATTTATACTTTCTAAGCTATGGCGCTAGCTTTTTTTTTATCTATTCATAATAGTATTTTACCTTATATTTATGATTTAATCAAAAAAATAGATTAATTTCGACATATATTAAGCAGAAATGAAGGTATTGCCATTTAAAATTCCGAAACCTGAGAATGTAAATTTATACATTCAAAAATATGATGAAGAGTCTTTTTATGAAAAACTACACCAACATGAAGAAATTCAAATAAGCATATTTGTTGAAGGAGAAGGCACTTATATTATTGGTGATTGCGTAGGGGAATTTAAAAAAAATGACATTTTTGTAATCGGTGAAAATTTGCCGCATATTTTTAAAAGAGATGCTGCCTTTGAGAAAGAAACCATGATGATTTCCTTATTTTTTTCAAAAAATTCGTACGGAGAACATTTTTTTAATTTGCCTGAGTTTGAACATTTCAACGCCTTTTTTTATGATGCTGTTTTGGGATTTGAGGTACTTTCCAACAAACCGGAACTTGCCTTATTATTGACAAAAATTGATAACTATTCAAAATACAAACAGTTTACAGCTTTTTTAGACATCCTGTCTTTAATTTCTGAAGCGGAAAAAGAAACATTGTCATCGTTGATCAACCTAAAAAAATATGACGGCGATGAAGGGAAACGGATGAGTGATATTTTTCAATACACGATGAATAATTTTCACAAAGAAGTTACTTTGGACAATGTTGCCGATATCGCGAATATGACACCGAATGCCTTTTGCAGGTATTTTAAACAGCGAACCAACAAAACTTTTGTGAATTTTTTGATTGATATCAGAATTGGAAATGCCTGTAAATTGCTGACCAAAAACAATGATTTAAACATCACTGAAATTTCTTACAAGTCTGGATTTAACAATCTGGCTAATTTTAATCGAAAGTTTAAATCGATAAAAGGTGTTACGCCTTCGGATTACAGGAAGAAACAGTTTGCTTCTTAAAATTAATATTGTAAAAAGAATAAACGCTAAACTTCGGCCTTCCAGCTTCTAATTTTCAAACCCTAAATCTTTTTGTTGCTTTTTTGTAAGTCCTTTTACCACCAAATTATAAGAATCATCGATTAATTCGCTGATTAATTTATGCGATAAATTGTCATCAATGATCACGGAATTCCAATGCATTTTATTCATATGATATGCGGGCGTAATTTCATCATATTCTTCTCGCAACTCCAACGCTTTTTCAGGATCGCATTTTAAACTTACCGTTGCCGGATGATTCTCTAAACCCACCAAAGCAAACATTTTGCCTGCCACTTTAAAAACCAAAGTTTCTTCATCAAAAGGAAAACTTTCGGTCACTTGATTTTTAGAAAGGCAATAGTCCCTAAATTCTTCGATATTCATACCAAAATATTTAAACATTGATAGTTCTTATAAATTCTAAAATTACCAAAATATTTTGTGCTTTACGCATAAAAAAAGCAACTATTACTAGCTGCTTTTTTAGATTTGTTTAAATAATTTTATTCTGATACTGCACTTAAATTCGCAATCACATTAAATGTTGGCGGTGCTGCCAAATGACGTTTGACCGGACATTGCGCAATTACATTTTTAATGGCACTCACGTATTTTTCCGGAAAATTAGCCGGTAAATCAACTACCATGTCAATATCGCCAACCATATTAGTGGTTCTGTCGTAATTCATTTTTTGGGTAATTCCCACTTCCTGAAAAG
>CAMDPE010000065.1 GCA_945903795.1 Lutibacter flavus
AATTGTTGCTTCAATTACAGGTTTTAGTTGTAATTCAGTTCTAGGTTGAATGATTTGTAGTTCCATTGGTACTAAAATTTTGAGGGTTTAACAATTGTTTTTTAGATTCAATAGTTTCTTTCTGTAATTTGAAATCACTATCTAATTCTGTCTTGAAAGAATAGTACTTCTTGTAAAGAAGCCTTAGTTTTTCAATATCATTACACGCTTTTATCTCGACTCTTACATCTTCAAGATTAGTCCCAGCGTTGCACCACTCCTTTATCCTCTTTCCTGTTCCTTCTGTGATGATAAACTCTGGCTTATCAGTAAATAATCCTGTTCTATCTTTTGAGCAAGTTGCTTGATGATTTATATTGATGTCAAATACCAAAGTAAATTCATAGTCAACTCCATCTCTTTGTATAGCTTTTAGACCTACTTTTTCTGGAACCATTTTTCCATTTTTGTTGTTCAAAACATAATCTTGTTTTGTTCTAATTGTGGCAATAAAATGAGCATCTGATTGCAAAATCTTATTGATGAATTTATTATGCATTGGTGTAATTTTTCCCCAGTTGGTAAAACTGTTTCCTGGCATTGAAGAATGGAATTCCAATAAGTAATCCCAGCAGTGACTAATACTATCAATAATAATTACCTCCATTCCTCCTTTTAAGCAAATATCTATTGCCTCTATGTATCTATTAGGAGTAAATGGTGGTGTCATTGAAAGTACATTATAATCTCCCAAATGGGCATATAAATCAGCACTTCCGTTTTCGGTGCAGACAACTGCTATTTTTGATAAATTATTGTTTATCAGTCCTTTAGCTAACAATAATGAGCTCATGCTTTTACCAGAACCTGAAGGTCCTTGTAATGCCATTTTCATCTTGGCATTACTTCTTTCTGATTGTTTTAATTCCATAATATAATTGTTTAAAATTGTTAAGTTTAATATTAAGTGTTAAAGGTTAAAATGAAAAACATTTAGAGTAATACACCACTGAATATTAGGATAATATCAAT
Source organism: Lutibacter flavus (assembly GCA_945903795.1). Taxonomy (GTDB): domain Bacteria; phylum Bacteroidota; class Bacteroidia; order Flavobacteriales; family Flavobacteriaceae; genus Lutibacter; species Lutibacter flavus_A. Next base: position 1,012 of record CAMDPE010000065.1, read on the forward strand.
TATTTTAAACTAAAATAATTGTCTTTCAAATGTTAATTTTGTATATTTGCACAGTGTTTATGTCTTTTTGACAAAACAAGAAGCTAATGCTATATTTTCAGGTCTGTTTGTTGTGATTCTACCTGAATTTTTATCATAGCCTACCTTTAAGGTAGACCCTACACTGTAGAAGTGGAGGGTTCATGTTGATGAAATCATTAACACTTAATGCTCCCTTGAATCACAATGGAAGTGAAACACAACCAAATCCTGTTAGAGCAGAACAGGTGAACATTTATGAGGAATATAAAAAGTTAACTCTTTATATTCCTGAGAATTTTGATATTGATAAACTGGTAAAAATCTCACCTCCTGATTTTAAGTATCATAGGGATTGTTTTATCTATTTAGTTCATCTTATTATTGATATCCCTTCAAGAAACAAAGATTCAGAAATGGATTATATCCCTTTTTACAGTGCATTAATTCAAAGAAGGGTTAGAAATTATAGGGACTACCTAAATTATCTAGTAAAGCAAGGTGTTTTTCTAGAAAATAAACAATATATTGTAGGTAAACAATCAAGATCATTTAAGTTTACTGCTGAATATGACACTATTATTAAACCTGTTTTTATAACTAAAAGAACCTTAATTAAAAGTATTCTAAATTTCATTAATATAGATATTAGCCCTTTTAATTTAGGTATTACAACAAATGAGGAAAGTTTATTGGGTAATAAAAAACAGGAATTAGAGTACTTATTAAAATGGTTTAATAAAGATCTCACAATAGACTATTTAGGTGCTAAAGAATATCTTGAAGATTTATATGAGTTAGAATCAACTGGATATATAACAAAAGCTATTGCCATGAGAAAGTTTAATTCTAGGTATATTGTTTTATTAAAACTGCACCGAATGGAATTTTCTTCAACTATAGACTGTACTGCTGGCAGATTACATACAGTTTTAACCCAATTAAAAGGTGAACTAAGACAATTTATAAGATTTAATGGTAGAAGTTTAATAGCTGTTGATATTACTAATTCTCAACCTTATTTATCTACTGTTCTTCTTAACTTAGAAAAATATAGAGAAAACAACATCTTACCTCTTATTCAAATATATAACAAATCATACACCAACCCCAACACTTACAAATCCCAACCCTATTATCTTAGTAAAAAAATAGAAAATGCCAAAGATTCTGCAAATGTTAAAACTTACATTGAATATGTGAAATCAGGACAACTATATGAGGAATTTGGAAAGATCCTATTAGAGAATGGAATAATTACAGATGAGAATTCAATGCGAAAGCAAGCAAAAAACATTATTTTTAGTTCTATTTTCAGCCCCAATCAATGTATATCATACAATGAAGCAATGCAAATTTTTAAAGGGAATTTTCCTGAAGTATATGAAATTTATAGGGCTATTAAACAATCTGAACATAGGACATTAGCTTGTATATTACAAAATTTAGAAGCCCAATTAATACTACATACTGCTTGTAAAATTATATCAGAGGAAAAACCAGAAATACCTTTGTTTACTTTACATGATTCGATTATAACAACAGAAGGAAATGAAGAATATGTCTATGGAATTTTGTTTGAGATTTTATTATATGCTATAGGAATTCCTCCAACTCTTAAATTTGAAAAATGGGAAAAGGTAGCATAAAGCTACCTTTTCATTTTCTCAATTAGCTTAATCATCTGCTCACTAACTTTCTTTTGAACAATTTTCCCATAATGGTCTTGAGTTATACTCATTTTAGAATGCCCTAATAACTCAGATACTATTTCCATAGGAACATCATTATACAATAAAATTGTTGTTGCAAATGTTTTTCTAGCAATATGATGGGTCAAATTCTTTTCTATTCCTACAATCTCTGCTATTTCTTTTAAATAAGAATTGAATCTCTGATTTGAGATTGTAGGTAATAATTTATTTGAGTTAATTGAACTAGGAGTATATTTTATCAAAATATCATTAGCCTCTGGCAATAATGGAATAGAGAACAGCTTATTTGTCTTTTGCCTTATCATTTGAATCCATAAATTACCATCAAAACCCTTAATTATATTCTTAGAATGAAGATTAGCCATTTCTTGAAAGGCTAAACCTGTATAACAACAAAAAATGAATAAATCTTTTACTAACTGCAATCTATTTTGTGTAAATGAGTAGTTTTCTAATTTACCCAGTTCTATTTGGTCTAAGTAAATTATTTGTTTTTTGGGCTTTTTAATTTTATGAAATACAAATGGGTCTTTCTGAATATAATCTACTGCAATTGCAACTCTAACAACTCTTCTAAATCTCTGAATAGATTTATAAACTGTATTTTGCATAAATCCTTTTTCAGTTTTTAAATAATATTCAAAATCATTGATGAAATTTATCTTTAAATCCTTTAATAAAAAATCATTTTTATGATAATTCAGATTTAAAAATGTTTTCACATGCTCCAAAGTTTGAAAATATTTCTGAACTGATACCTGCTTTACATCTATCCCCACAAGCTTTTGCATTCTATTTGTATGATATTCAAATGCATCCTTTATTGTTTTTTCAGAAGTGGATTTCTTCCCTAAAAAACTATTGTAAATATCATCCACACTGAAATCATCTTCTTTAAATTGAAGCAATAAAAAAGCCTGATTAAGTTTTTGACTTATCAGGCTTAGTTGATTATTAATATAATTATTATCATTAGGTGGTTCAACAAGTTGATGTTTACTTGACCAGGAAGAAGAATTAATGAATAGTCCTGTAGCAAACTGTTTTCTTATACCTAAATAAGTAATTCTACAAATTACAGGAACTAATCCCTTTTGGTTAATTCTACTTTTAGAAATAACATATAGTATAGTGATTTTATGAGTTTTCATAGTGTTTTTTTTTATTTAATAGGTTGACAATTTCAAATAATGAGTATGCAACCCCAAGGTTAAAATGCAACCTAATTGTATACCTTTTTAGTAGGTGAATTTTGGAAAGGATAAATTTCTAAAAAATTAAGAAATACAGTAAAACAAGTAGTTTCACAAAATATAATGCATAAAAAAATCCCACAATTTCTTGTGGGATTTTCCTTAGGTGGGCAATGAGGGGTTCGAACCCCCGACCCCCTCGGTGTAAACGAGGTGCTCTGAACCAGCTGAGCTAATTGCCCTAAGCGGTTGCAAATATATAACTAGATTTTGTTTTAAACAAAGCTTTTTATAAAAAATAACGAAATAGTTCTACGTTTTTTTAAAAAAGCTCAATCTACAAGAACAACACAACACAGAACTTAAAAAAGCGCTGAACCAATTGGTTCAGCGCCATTGTTTTAATGAATTTTTATTTTTCCAAGCTTGGAACATTCCTGTAAATGGCATCGCCATGTCCGGCAAATAATTTAGCATATTTTTTGAAAAATTCATCTCCTTTGGCTTTATCAGTCCAATGTGCATCCTCTAATTTTGTGTTTTCGGAGAAAGATTTCTCTATGTCCGCTAAATTGTCAAAAATGGATACTTCAAGAATATCACGACTGTTTGAGCCGTACCTGTGTCTCATCGTATGAAAACCTTTGACATATGAATTTTTCATTGTTACGTTGTCAAAATATTCCCTGTAACCTGAGCCACCGGTGCCTGATTTATTTTTTTTCACATAATAAATCAAAGGCTCTTTTGAATCTGTTTTAATAGGTTTGTTAAAATTCATAGAAGCGTATATTTCATCGCTGTGTTTGGTCGCATAGTAACTGTTTTGCTTGTCGAAAAAAGCAGTTCTTTTGGCTTCATCAGGCCAAGCTTCCATAACCAATTTGGTAGTGACATCGTTTGCCTTTTCAATATCTTCCCAGGAATTGTAAACCGACACCGACAAAATTTCGGAATCATCGGGCGTAAAATAATGCATATAGTAACCCGAACCAATAATTAAATCGTTTTTAGCAGTTACTTTATCATAATATTCCTGCTCGGTTTTTTTCCAATCGGTAAAATCTACATTGGGATCTGTGTTCCTGTGAAGCGTTGTGACGGTCAAAAAAACAGGTTTAAATTCAGCATTTTGTGTTTGCTGGCCATTGGTTTTTGAAGTAAAGAGAAATAGGAATACCAATATTCCAAACGAAAAGTTTTTAATAGTCTTCATTAGTAGATAAATTTAGTTAGTAGTCAATTAAATGAAACATTCAATTTCGCAGTAAAATGCCAAATTAAATGGAAACAAAATAGTTGATAAAAAATTATTAAATGATAAATATGAATGAGGTTTACTGTAGCAATTTGGAGTTAACATTGCTATAAAGGTCTGTTACTAAACAAGTAACTATTCTAGAATGTGGTAAATATAATATTTTTAGGAATACAAAAATAACAATGTAACAAAATATTTTGCAATTATTTAGGGTATCCTAAATTTTTTATTTTTGTTTATAAAACCTCAGCGACCACGAAAGTGCTTCCGCCTATATAAATTAAATCATTATTCCCAGCTTTGTCCAGCGCAGTTTTATAAGCGCTTTCAACAGAATTATAGGCCTCACCCTTCAATTGAAATTTAGCGCACTGTTGCTGAAATTCTTGTGCGTCCAAACCTCTTGGAATATTTGGCCTGCAGAAATAATAGTTGGCATTTTTTGGAAACAAGGGCAATACCGATTTTAAATCTTTATCGTTCACAACCCCTAAAACAATGTGCAGTTGGTCAAATTTTTCCTCTTGCAATTGTTTGAGCACATAACGCAAGCCTTCTGCATTGTGGGCGGTATCGCAAATTACTTTTGGCTGCTCATTTAAAACTTGCCATCTTCCCATAAGTCCGGTGTTTTTCACCACTTTTTGCAATCCGTTTCGTATATTTTTTTCTGAAATAACAAACCCTTTCGTTTTTAAAACGGCGATGGTTTGTAGCACAGTTTTAATATTATGCATTTGGTAGGAACCTTTTAAATCTGATTCATACGCGCTATTTTCTTGTGTTGCGGCCAAAAATAATGGTGAGGCTTTTTCTGAGGCAATTTTCTCAAAAACCGAAAATATTTCTTCCTGATATTCCCCAACAACCACAGGGACATTATGTTTTATGATTCCCGCTTTTTCAAAAGCAATTTCGGGCAAAGTTTCTCCTAAAAATTGCGTATGATCGTAACCAATATTTGTAATTACAGAAACTTCCGGCGTAATAATGTTTGTGGAATCAAGCCTTCCTCCTAACCCAACTTCCACAACAGCAATATCCACTTTGTGTTTTGCAAAACAGTCGAACGCCAATCCAACAGTCATTTCAAAAAATGAAAGATTGTTTGATTCAAAAAAGGATTTGTTGTTTTTTATAAAATTTACGACCTCTATTTTTTTGATGAGTTTGCCATTGATTTTAATGCGCTCCCTAAAATCCTTTAGATGGGGCGAGGTATACAAACCAACCTTGTAACCCGCTTCCTGCAAAACAGACGACAGCATATGGCTTGTGGAACCTTTTCCGTTGGTGCCGGCAACGTGAATGGTTTTAAATGTTGCTTCAGGGAAATTAAGGTGTTTGGAAAGTGCAATAATGTTTGTTAAATCTTTTCTGAATGCTGTATTTCCTTGCCTTTGATACATCGGCAATTGAGAAAACATCCAATTGATGGTGTTTTTATAATCCATTAAAAATTATTGAGATAAGGAAAATCTGTATTTTATAACGCCAATTTGTTTGGAAGGCGCATTTGAATCTGGTTGCCATGTTGTCTTTAAAGCAGCTTCTTTGGCTTGTGAAAGTAAACAAGCGGCCGTATTTGTTGAGCCTTTTATGCCTGGCGTTGCATTGATTACTTTTCCATAAACGTTCACTTCTATGCTCACCACAACCAATCCTTCTTCATCACAAATATAGTTTGGTTTTGGCCTGCTGATGGGTTTTCTGTTGCCCAATTGGTAATCGCCGCCACCTCCACCCGATCCATTTCCATAGTAGCCACTAGCATTTGGATCACCGGTAATTTTACCTTTATCTCCTGCGGTATTGTCATTTCCTTGTCCGCCCGTTGCTGTCCCCTTAGAATTGCTCACACCACCAATTAGAGCGTCTAATTTTTTTCTTTTTTCAAGTTCTTCTGCTTGCTGTTTTGCAATGGCCTCACGTTGTATTCTTTCTTTTCTTGCAACTTCATCGGCTTTCTTTTTTGCTTCCAGTTGCTTTTTAATCACAATGGCATCTTCCAAATCTTGCGTAAGCACTTCTTCCGCAATTTTTGGTGCAGCTTGTGTTACTTGCTCTTTAACGGCTTCTTGCTGTTCCTTAACGGCTTCCTGGGAAGCTGCTGGCCGTAATGCTTCTGTAGGCTGAATATCTCCTTGCCCAACTTCGGAAGTTCCAAAATTTAAGGCAATCCCAAATTCTTCAGGAGGATCTAGATAGGTCATTCCGAAGAAAAAAAGCGCCACCACTATCAAGCTCATTACCAAACTTGTTAATGCTGCGGACTTTCGTTTATGATCAGTATCTAAAAAACTTGACATATCTTTATTTTGGGCGAACAGCCAATATTATTTTATATCGATTTCGGTTTGCAATATCCATTACTTTTACTGCTTTCTCAATAGGAACACCTTCCTCTGCTCGTAAAACGATGGTTGGCTCTTCTTTACTTGCTAGCAAAGCAAGCAAATCTTTTTCCAAAATTTCCTCAGATACCATTTTATTGTCAATATAAAAAAGCAAATCCTTCGTAATAGTCACCGAAGTGGCTTTATTATTTTCAGTAACACCACTTGCTTTTGGCAACAATATATCCAAAGCACTGGTGGTGACTAACGTTGATGTAATCATAAAAAATAACAGCAACAAAAATACGATGTCGGTCATAGACGCCATACTAAACTCAGAACTTATTTTATTTCTACCTCTTATATCCATGCTATTTTATTTAAAAATTGAAAAAGTTTAAATATTAAAAGTTAAATGTAAGTTTCTAAACTTTCTCTATCCTCTACTCTACTTAATCTACTTTTTTAATTATAAATTTCCTTAAATTGGTTCATTTAATAAATCCAAAAATTCTACTGAATGTGCTTCCATTTCATAAACCACTTTATTGGTTCTAACCACCAAATGATTGTATTGAATATAGGCAATAATACCTACAATTAAACCTGCAACAGTAGTCGTCATTGCTGTATATAACCCAGCAGATAACAATTTTATGTCTAACTGTCCTCCTGCATTTGCTATTTCATGAATGGCAATAATCATCCCAATCACAGTTCCTAAAAACCCAAGCATAGGTGCAGCTCCTGCAATAGTGGCCAATACACTCACATTTTTTTCAAGTTTATAAATTTCCAGCCTACCTGCATTTTCAATGGCGGTATTTATATCTGCCAAAGGCTTACCTATTCTGGATATTCCTTTTTCAATCAATCGTGCTGCGGGAGAACTTGACTGTGCACATAAAACTTTTGCGGAATCCAATTTACCGTGAGATACGTAATCTCTAATTTTATTCATAAAATTACTGTCCGTTTTGGAGGCCGCTTTTATGGCGAAGTACCTTTCAAAATAAATATATAAGGCAACCGTTAACAAAACTAAAAGCAAGGCAATGATCACCTGACCTCCTACACCGCCATCCATAATGAGGTCATAAATAGAAAGGGATTTTTCTTGCGGAACAGCCGGCACTGTCTCTTGTAAAATTGCGGTTGAATCTTGTAGCATAATTAAAACGTTGTTTATTTTTTTTAGTTTTATTTTATTTAACGAAAATATGAATTTAAAATTGCATTTTTATTTTTTAATAAAAAAACCCGAGATAAATCTCGGGTCGCTAACCTTAAAAAGTTAAATTTCGAATCAACATAAAGGCAATTGCCCCGGCAAGAAAACCTGCAGCGGCCAGCCCCGTTATATTTTTTAAGTACCAGGTAAAACTAATTTTTTCCATTCCCATAGCCACAACACCTGCAGCAGAGCCAATAATTAGCATACTTCCGCCTGTTCCTGCAGAATACGCAACAAAATGCCATAAATGGTCATCTATAGGTTCCTGAAACATACCCATACTTGCCGCAACCAAGGGTACATTGTCAATAACTGCCGATCCAACCCCTAATGCCATAATCACAATATCGGTATTTGGCACCATTACTTTTAGCGCTTCTGCGCCATTGAACAATAGTCCTAAAGTTTCCAATGCGGCAACAGCCATTAATATTCCGAAGAAAAACAACACACTCGGCATTTCAATTCTTGATAATGACCTATGTACTGGGCTATGAAATCCTAAAGCTTCTTCTCCTTCATTTTCCACCAAACTTGTCAGGTTAAATTGTCTTCTGCTATGTAATTCAGCAAAAATAGCAACTACTCCCAATGACAACATCATCCCAACATAAGGCGGTAAATGCGTAATCGTTTTAAATACCGGAACAAAAATAATGGCTCCCAAACCTAAATATAACATTCTTGGACCATACTTGCTTTTTGGCCCGGAATCATCCAAAGCACTAATATCTATATCTCCTTTAAATGGTTTCATAAATGAAGCGATATATACCGGTACAACTACGCAGACAATAGACGGAATAATTAAATATTCCATTAATTTTGCCGACGTCACTTTTTTACCGATCCAAAGCATGGTTGTGGTAACATCGCCAATTGGAGACCAGGCACCACCTGCATTAGCGGCAATGACTATTAAACTTGCAAACCATAAGCGTGTTACTTTTTCTGGCACAATTTTTTGAAGGATGGTCACCAATACAATTGTAGCTGTTAAATTGTCTATAATTGAAGAAAGCACAAATGCCATTCCTGCAAAAATCCACAATAATCTTTTCTTGCTTTTTGTTTTAACGAAATTTTTTATTGTTCCAAATCCATCAAAATAATCGATGATTTCAACTATGGTCATGGCGCCCAATAAGAAAAATAAGATCTCTGCGGTTTTACCCATATGATGCAGTAATGTTTCTTCCAATAAGTGATGTCTTTCGGCCAAGGTAAAATCCGCGAAGCCTTCCACAAGTTTTTGGCCGGCAGAGTCAAACCAATTTGGAAAGGTATCAATTCCAAATGCGACTAAAGCCCAAAGTACAGACATCATTATCAATGCGGGAATAAGCTTATCCAGTTTTAAATTATTTTCTAGGGCAATTGCCAAATATCCCAGAATGAAGATTACTACAATAATTGTTTCCATTTTCTATTTTAAGTTTATATTAATTGTTTCAATGCGATTTCAAAAGCGGTTTTACAAATTTCCTTTTTGCCTGAATTTCTTTCATGTGTTTTTTCCAGTGCATTTTTTATGGTATTTGAAATGTCGCCAAAAATAGCGGCATCTTTCATAGGCAATTCAACTCTCGATTCCATTAAATAGGCGAAAACCCTTGCAATACCGCAATTTGAAATAAAGTCGGGCAATAAACTCACTTGCTTGTCGGCAAATTCCATGATTGGTCCGAAGAAAATTTCCTTATCGGCAAAAGGAACGTTTGCGCCGGGAGAAATAACTTCCAGTCCTGAGGCTGCCATTTTTGTAACTTGTTCTTGGGTTACCAAACGTGAAGCTGCTGCAGGAACAAAAATTTCTGCTGGCAATGACCAGATTTTTTCATTGATTTCATCAAAAGGAATGATATTTTCGGCCATCAGTTGATTGCCGTTTTTTTCTAAAAATAAGGTCCGCATTTCTTTCATGGTAAATCCGGCTTCATTAATCAATCCGCCATTTCTGTCAATAATACCCACCACTTTGGCGCCCAACTGTGTTAAATAGTACGCAGATGCAGAACCTACATTTCCAAATCCTTGAACAATGGCGCGTTTTCCTTTTATGGAACCGCCATAAATATCATAATAATGCTTTACAGCTTCGGCAACGCCGTAACCTGTTAACATATCGGCAACTGTAAATTTTCTGGATAAATCGGGCGAATAATTGGCATCTTCAATCACTTTTATGACACCAAAACGCAATTGGCCAATTCTGTTGATTTTTTCTGCTTCAGTAGGTTTAAAATGTCCGTTAAAAACACCTTCCTGCGGATGCCAAACACCACAATCCTCGGTCATTGGAATCACTTCGTGTATTTCATCAACATTTAAATCGCCGCCGGTTCCGTAATAATGCTTTAATAAAGGCGTAACTGCTTTGTACCAGCGTCTTAAAACTTGTTCTTTTCTTGGGTCGTTTGGGTCAAAGTTAATTCCCGATTTTGCGCCTCCAATTGCTGGACCGGAAACGGTAAATTTTACTTCCATGGTTTTCGCCAATGAAAGCACTTCATTCATATCCAACCCCTTGCGCATTCTTGTACCGCCGCCAGCTGCACCGCCTCTTAAAGAGTTGATAACGGTCCATCCTTCTGCTTCAGTTTCCTGGTCTTTCCAATGAAAAATGATTTCGGGTTGCTTGTCTTCGTACTTTTTTAATAATTTTTTCATCCTGATATTTTCTAATTATGACTTAAATTTTTTTACCTGTAATAACAAATTCTTCTAGCTGATTAAAATATAATTCCTCCAAAGGAGGTCACATTTGTGTCATAATTTAGTTGTTAGGCATTATTAATAAAAGTTTATCAAGTTCAACAAATATAATAAAAACTTATACAAAACTGAGGAAGATTTTTTAGGAACAATTCACTTGTTTTGTCTAACTCACAAAGAAAATCAGTTGTTTGATTTTCAGAACTTAACCTATGTGAAAAAACAAATCCTAGAATATTTGAGCGTTGTTAATTCTTTTTTTTCGCCAATTTCAAGCAATTTTCAAAAGTTGATAACTCAAGTAAGTATACCTTTCCCTATTTTTATTAATAATGTAAAATTTAACCTAAAAAAGATTTATATTTGAACAAAAAATAAATTTTACATAAAACTCTTATTAATTATGGATTTTAATTTGACCGAAGAACAAATAATGATACGCGATGCCGCTCGCGATTTTGCTCAAACCGAGCTTTTGCCGGGTGTAATTGAACGCGATGAAAAACAACAATTTCCTGCCGAACAAATAAAAAAAATGGGTGAGTTGGGGTTTTTAGGAATGATGGTTGATCCAATTTATGGAGGAAGCGGTTTGGATACGGTATCATATGTTTTGGCGATGGAAGAATTTTCAAAGATCGATGCATCGGCTTCTGTAGTGGTATCGGTAAATAATTCTTTGGTTTGCTGGGGATTGGAAACTTTTGGAACCGAAGCGCAAAAACAAAAATATTTGGTTCCGCTTGCAAAAGGAGAAATCATCGGCGCTTTTTGCTTGAGTGAGCCTGAAGCCGGTTCTGACGCCACTTCACAACATACAACCGCCATAGACAAAGGAGATTATTATTTGCTAAACGGCACAAAAAACTGGATTACCAACGGTAGCAACGCAAGTGTTTATATTGTAATCGCCCAAACTGATGTTGCCAAAGGCCATAAGGGAATTAATGCTTTAATTGTTGAAAAAGGATTGCCGGGTTTTGTGGTTGGAAATAAGGAAAATAAATTGGGAATTCGAGGATCTGATACGCATTCATTAATGTTTACAGATGTAAAAGTACCCAAAGAAAATAGAATTGGCGAAGACGGATTCGGATTTAAATTTGCTATGAAAACATTGGCGGGCGGCCGAATAGGAATTGCCGCGCAAGCCTTGGGAATCGCTTCCGGAGCTTATGAATTGGCATTAAAATATTCCAAAGAACGCAAAACTTTCGGAAAAGAAATTAGCCAGCACCAAGCCATTGCCTTTAAATTGGCAGATATGGCAACTTCCATTGAAGCAGCCAGACATTTATGCATAAAAGCTGCCTGGGAAAAAGACCAACACTTAAATTACGATTTAAGCGGCGCCATGGCAAAATTATATGCCGCGGATACTGCAATGAACGTAACTGTTGAAGCAGTGCAGATTCACGGTGGTTATGGTTTTGTAAAAGAATATCATGTGGAACGTTTGATGCGTGATGCCAAGATTACACAAATTTATGAGGGAACTTCCGAAATTCAAAAAATTGTGATTTCAAGATCAATTTTAAGTTAATCCTATCCCCAACCCTTTTCGAAGGAAAGGGCGTTTGATTTGGAAATAACTAATATTTATAAAAAAACTTTTAACTTTTAAAAAACCCTGTGAATCGAGCTTCACAGGGTTTTTTGTTTTAAAACTATCGGAATATTAAATTACAAATTCGGTAAATAATTCTTCACTCCTATTGCTATTTCATAAAATATTTATCCTAAAATAATAAATGAATGAATGTTTATTCATATATTTGCACCCTAAATTAAAATAATATGGCACGCAAAATTGATGATGACAAAATAGCGCGAATTAAAGCTTCAACCATGAAAACAATTGTTGATTATGGTATAGAAGCAACCACCATTGCGATGATTGCAAAAAACGCAAATGTCAGCGGCGGATACTTATACCGTAGCTACAGCGGCAAACAAGCTTTAATAAATGAATTGTATTATGAGAAAATTTCTTCATTATTTCAGGAATTGGAATTTCTCATCGCATTAAATAATTCGAGCATTGCGCCTATTATAAGCGCCTTTGTGCAAAACAGGATTGTATATGCTTTGAATGAACCCGTAGCTTCCAATTTTTTTTATCAATTGTTACACAATGATAACTTTTCATTTACAGAGGAACTTAAGAATAAGAGTTTATTATTGATGCAAAACATTGAAGAAATAGGCGTTAATGCTGGTGAAATTTCAAATCACATTAATTTATTCCAATTGTATTATCACTTTTTTGTATACGTGGTGGATTACATTCATTTCAAAAAAAACAACATCTTTGAAAGTCAGGATTTAATCAATGATGATGTGGATTATTTAACCAACAATATTTTGAATTTTTTAAAAAGAATTGATTAATGCGTGAACTGTTTTCAAAATTCAAATTAAAATCAAACCCCAAACTTTTAACCGGCCTATTTTTATTGTTTGTCTTAATTGGCAATGCGCAGGATCTTTCGTTGAAACAAGCCTATGAATTTATGCTTGAAAAAAATGGAGATTTAAATGCGTCTGAATTTCATTTCCAGGCTGTGGACGAAGAAAGAAAAGCCATAAAAGGATTGTATTATCCAACGGTGAGCG
>CAMDPE010000066.1 GCA_945903795.1 Lutibacter flavus
CCGGATTTTCCTCTGTTATTTCCCAATTAACAAGATCATAATTGACAGAGAAACTATTTATTTTAGAGCTTCCTCTGTACTTTTCACTTGCAAAATGAAATGTTTTTGAATAATTTTCAATAAAACGGTTGGCCAATGGTGTTTTTTTATCTTTATAGGCATTTGACCAATTGTGAAAATAGACATTGCTTAAAATACTGTCGGATTTGTTGTAAAAAATGATTTCTTGTTGAATTTTAAGTTCATTTGTTTGTGTATTTAAAACAGCAAGTATGATGGTGCTATTTGTTTGTGAATAAGTATTATTCAAACAAATTATAACAGCAAAAATCACTAAAAATAGATTTTTTTTCAAAAGTATTTGCTTAGAAATTAGGGCTTAAACTGTATTTTTTATAGAAAGTGTTTATCACCTCCAAAACTTCATCTTCTGTATCCACAATTGAAATTAAATTAAGATCGTCCAAACCAATAGTTCCCTCACTCACCAAAGTATTTTTTATCCAATCCAAAAGACCAGACCAATATTTTGTGCCAACTAGCACAATTGGAAATTTGCCAATTTTTTTTGTTTGAATCAGAGTAATTGCCTCAAAAAGTTCATCCATAGTTCCAAAACCTCCTGGCATCACCACAAATCCTTGAGAGTATTTCATAAACATCACTTTGCGAACAAAAAAGTAATCAAAATCCAAACTTTTATCGGAATCAATATACGGATTGTCGTGTTGCTCAAACGGCAATTCAATATTTAAGCCAACTGAAGCACCTTTGCCACGCTGGGCACCTCTATTTCCTGCTTCCATAATTCCAGGGCCACCACCTGTAACAATTCCATAGCCGTGTGATGTTAAATTATAGGCAATATTTTCTGCTAACGTATAATATTTATGATCTTCTTTAGTACGTGCAGACCCAAAAATAGTTACGCAAGGCCCAATTTTACTGAGTCTTTCAAAACCTTCAACAAACTCTGCCATTATTTTAAATATGGCCCAGGAGTCGTTGGTTTTAATTTCATTCCACGTTTTTTGTTTGAATTTTTCTCGTATTTGTCTGTCTTCATTTGTCATAATTACTCTGTAATTTCTTTGTTATTTGATAAAATTCTTATTTTTTTATGAAAATCTGCGGGCTAATTTAATTCTTTTTTTAAGAATTTGGCCGTATAGCTTTTTTTATGTTGACTTACTTCTTCCGGCGTTCCAAAACAGATGAGTTGTCCGCCTTTTTTTCCGCCTTCCATTCCAATATCTATAACGTGGTCGGCAAGTTTTACAACATCTAAATTATGTTCAATAACTAGAATGGTGTTTCCTTTATTTGCCAATTTATTTAAAACTTCCATAAGCACGCGAATATCTTCAAAATGCAGTCCGGTTGTTGGCTCGTCTAAAATATAAAAGGTGTTTCCTGTGTCTTTTTTAGACAATTCTGAAGCCAGTTTTATGCGTTGCGCTTCGCCACCTGATAATGTTGTGGATTGCTGACCCAGTTTTATATAGCTTAAACCTACATCGCGAATTGTTTTAAGTTTTCTATGAATTTTGGGAATGAGCTCAAAAAACGAAGTCGCCTCTTCAATGGTCATATTTAACACATCGTAAATCGATTTTCCTTTGTATCTAATTTCCAAGGTTTCTCTGTTGAAACGTTTTCCCTGACAGGTTTCACATTCCACTTGAACATCTGGCAGAAAGTTCATTTCTATCACACGAACGCCGCCGCCTTCGCAAGTTTCGCACCTTCCGTCTTTCACGTTGAATGAAAATCTTCCAGGTTTGTAACCTCTTATTGCAGCTTCGCTTGTTTTGGCAAACAAATCCCGTATTTCGCTAAAAACACCTGTATAAGTGGCCGGATTTGAGCGTGGGGTTCTGCCAATCGGTGATTGGTCTATGGCAATCACCTTGTCAATATATTCCAATCCTTCAATGGATTTGTAAGGCATCGGTTTTTTAACACCGTTGTAAATATGTTCGTTTAAAATAGGGTATAAAGTTTCGTTGATTAAAGTCGATTTTCCGCTGCCCGAAACGCCCGTCACACAAATTAATTTACCTAAGGGAAATTCAACGGTAATGTTTTTTAAATTATTGCCGGTAGCGCCTTTTAAAATTATTTTGTGTCCGTTGCCTTCCCTTCTTTTTTTAGGAACTTCAATGGCTTTGGTGCCGTGTAAATAATCGGCAGTTAAAGTGTGGTGTTTTTTTATTTCCTCATAAGTTCCTTCGCTTACAATTTCTCCACCATGAATTCCGGCTCCCGGACCAATATCAAGCACAAAATCGGCATGCTGTATCATTTCTTTATCGTGTTCAACCACAATTACGGAGTTCCCAATATCACGTAAATTTAACAGGGAATTTATCAATTTTTGGTTGTCGCGTTGGTGTAAACCAATGCTCGGCTCATCTAAAATATAAAGAACGCCAACCAGTTGGGAGCCAATTTGTGTGGCTAGCCTAATGCGTTGTGCTTCACCTCCCGACAATGATTTTGAACTTCTGTCGAGGGTTAAATAATCCAAACCAACATCCAATAAAAACTGAATTCTCGTTCTAATTTCTTTCAGTATTTCCGTTGCAATTTTTATTTGTTTTTCGGTTAAATTCTCTTCAATATTTGAAAACCAATTTGCAAGTTCGGTAACGTCGAGTTGCGCCAGTTCTGATATGTTTTTTTCATTGACCTTAAAGTATAAAGCTTCTTTTTTTAGTCGTTTTCCATCACAGGATTCGCAATTGAGTTCATCCATAAATTCTTTTGCCCAACGTTTTATGGAAGTCGAATCACTTGTGTTGTATTGATTTTCAATAAAATGAATAATTCCTTCAAAATCAATTTCATAATTGCGCGTAATTCCTGCGGTTTTTGAAATGATGTCAAATTTTTCGCTTCCTCCATTTAAAATGATGTCTAAAGCTTCATTTGGTATTTTTGAAATTGGGTCGCTTAGTTGAAAATGATAACGGTCGGCAATTAATTGAAGCTGTTTAAAAATCCAGCTGTTTTTTTGTTCTCCAATAGGTTTGATTCCGCCACTTTTTATTGAAATTTTTGGGTCAGGAATTATTTTTTTGATATTCACTTTATCTAGTTTTCCTAATCCATTGCAAGTTTCGCAAGCACCTTTTGGAGAATTGAAAGAGAAAGAATTCGGTTCTGGATTTTGGTATGATATACCTGTTGTTGGACACATTAAATCGCTGCTGAAGTAACGCGGATTGTTTGTTTCATGTTCCAAAATCATCACTACGTTTTCGCCAGAATATAAAGCAGTTGCAATGCTTTCTTCCACTCTTTTTTCGGAAGCTTCGTTTACAGTTAAACGGTCTATTACAATTTCAATATCGTGATTTTTGTAACGGTCAAGTCGCATTCCTTTGGTGATTTCCATCAATTCTCCATCAACTCTAACACGTACAAATCCCTGTTTTGAAATTTGTTCAAAAAGTTCTCTGTAATGCCCTTTTCTTGATTTAACGACGGGTGCCAAAATCACTATTTTTTTATCTTCAAATTCTTTTAAAATAAGTTCTTTTATTTGCACATCAGCGTAACTCACCATTTTTTCGTTGGTGTTGTATGAATAGGCATCGGCTGCTCTAGCATAAAGCAATCTTAAAAAATCGTAAATTTCTGTAATAGTTCCTACGGTTGATCTCGGACTTTTATTGGTGGTTTTTTGTTCAATAGAAATGACAGGAGAGAGTCCGTTAATTTTATCAACATCGGGTCGTTCCAAACCTCCTAAAAATTGCCTTGCATACGCCGAAAAAGTTTCAATATACCTGCGTTGGCCTTCCGCATAAATGGTATCAAAAGCCAATGACGATTTTCCGCTGCCGCTTAAACCGGTTATTACCACCAATTTTTCTCGGGGAATACGAACGTCAATATTTTTTAAATTATGTACTCGTGCGCCTAAAACTTCTATATATTCTGTGTGTTTTGTCATTGAATTTTTGGAAAGTTGCAAAGTTAAAAAAATGTAGCTACAATTTTGGCATACAGTCATATCTTTATTTTGAAAATTAGTATATTGCATTAAATTTGTAGGTTATGGTTTGGATAGATTCTTTGCGTCATTTTTTTGAAAAACACGGATTTGCAGTTTCCTCGCGATTTGCTGATAAATTAGGAATTGATGTTTCCAATGTGCGCATATTTTTTATTTATATTTCCTTTATCACTTTGGGTTTTTCATTTGGAATATATTTAACGCTTGCATTTTTATTGCGTTTGAAAGATATGGTTTATACCAAACGAAGATCTGTTTTTGATTTATAAAAGAATATGGTATTTAAATCAAAATTATACATTTCAATTACGCTATTAATAATTGTAGTTTCAATTGGCGTAACGGGTTATATGACTATATCAGATGAATCTTTTATTGATTCATTATATATGACTGTCATTACTATGTCGACTGTAGGTTATGGCACGCTTCACGAATTAAATGCAAATGAAAAGATTTTTACCATATTTTTAATCATATTAAGCATCGTTTTTTATGCTTATTCTGTTACAGTATTGACAGAATATTTATTGAAGGAAAATTTTTATCAACATTTAAAACACAAAAAGTTGCAACAAAAAATCCAAAAATTAAAAAACCATACCATTGTATGTGGTTATGGTCGCAATGGTAAACAAGCTGTTATAAAATTGAGAAATTATAAAATGTCTTGCGTAGTAATTGAAAAGGATAAAACCTTAATAGAAGAATTAGAACATGATAATATTTTATATGTTGAAGGAGATGCCACTGAGGATGAGGCATTAAAAAATGCCGCAATTCACAATGCAAAAAGTTTAATTACAGCTTTGTCTTCGGATGTTGATAATTTATTTGTAGTACTTTCTTCTAGGCAGTTGAACAAAAACATAACCATCATTAGCAGGGCTTCAAGTGAATCCTCAAGTAAAAAACTATTAATTGCGGGCGCAGATAAAATTATAATGCCGGATAAAATAGGAGGGATGCATATGGCGTCATTGCTGGTTACTCCCAACTTGGTTGAATTTGTGGAAAAGATAACTATGATAGATGAAGGTTCTGCAAATTTAGAAGAAATACCGGTGAATGGTTTACCTTCCGAGTTTTTAAATAAAACCATTAGGGATTTAGATTTGCGCAGAAGAACAGGATGCTCAGTAATTGGTTTTAAGACTGCCGAGAATGAATATATTGTAAATCCAAGATCTGAAACCAAATTAACGGCCAATTCAGATATAATTGTTCTTGGCAGTCCCAGTCAAATTAAGAAATTACGAGAAATTATATAAGTCTGACTTATAGCTGTTTATAAAATAAAATACAAGTTTAGGTTGAAAAATTTGTAGCAAGTTATTTTTTTTAGCATCTTGGAGGCTTTTTAGCAAGATAATATTACCAACGAACCAACTAACAAAAGATGACTTCAAAATTTATAATACCAATTTTTCTGCTATTTTCTGCAGTAGCGTTTTCTCAAGGTCTTACAGTAAATGAAAATATTATTAATCCATCTAGTTTAATTAATGATGGAATTCTTGAAGTGAAAGTGCATGGAGGCGCAACTCCTTATACTTATAAATGGAACAACCAAAGCACGCCGCTCACATCCAATAAAGCTTTCGGTTTGGTAGAAGGCGTTCCTTATAGTGTTGTAATAACAGATTCTTTAGGGAATACGCTAACTAAAGAATATAAAGTACCTATGGAGAATATTTCCGAAAGATTTAATGGAACTTTTACGCCGATTGTAAATGCTATTGCGATGGTTTTATTTTGGGATCCTTTTTCCGCAGTGGGAATTTATGATCCAAATGTTTATGTTGAAAAAAAGAATATTCCAATTCCTGGTTGGAGTCCAGGCATCAAAGGATCTTTTTTGATTAAAAAATGGATGATTGAAGATGGCGCTAAAGTAAAAGAAGGTGATACCATTGCCATTATTTCAAGAGGCGGAAGTGAAATAGTTGGAAGGGCTTTTGTTGATGGTACATTAAAACACCTGGCTACAGAAGGCGGTTCTATTTATAATTCTAAAAATAAGGAAGACGTTATTGAGGAAGGTGCGCATAATTATGCCGCTGTTTATTATGATGAAAAAATTACATTGCTACATCCAAATGGTGATGTACAAAAAAAGAATATTCCATTTATTGTGATTTGGCTGTCTATTGGCGCCTTATTTTTTACAATTCGAATGGGCTTTATTAATATTAAAGGCTTTAGACACGCAATCGATTTGGCTCGCGGAAAATACGATGATCCAAACGCACCTGGTCAGGTTACTCATTTTCAAGCACTTGCAACTGCGGTTTCAGGAACCGTTGGTTTGGGGAATATAGCAGGCGTTGCCGTTGCGATTTCTTTAGGTGGCGCGGGAGCTACTTTTTGGATTATCCTTGCCGGATTGTTAGGAATGTCTTCCAAATTTGTGGAGTGTACTTTGGGGGTAAAATATAGAGATTTCTCAAAAGACGGAAGAGTTTTTGGAGGTCCTATGAATTATTTGCGCAACGGATTGGAAAAACAAAATAAAAAAGTTTTAGGAAAAGTTTTAGCAGGTGTATTTGCTGTTTTATGTGTTGGCGCTTCATTCGGTGGCGGTAACATGTTTCAGGCAAATCAGGCATTTGAAGCCGTTTCCGGACAAATTCCTGAATTGGCTGGTCACGGATTTTATTTTGGAATTATTATTTCTATGTTAGTGGCTGCGGTTATTGTTGGAGGAATTAAAAGTATTGCCAAGGTTACCGAAAAAATTGTTCCAATAATGGCCTCTATTTATGTAGTTGCCTGTTTGGTAGTAATTTTTATCAATATAGAAAATATAGGTCCGGCTTTTACGGCAATATTTGACGGCGCATTTAGTCCGTCAGCCTTAAAAGGTGGTGTTATAGGCGTTTTAATTATTGGTTTTCAACGAGCTGCTTTTTCTAATGAAGCAGGTGTCGGATCAGCCGCCATTGCGCACAGTGTGGCTAAAACAAACAATCCGCCTTCTGAAGGATTTGTTTCTCTTTTAGAGCCTTTTATTGATACTGTTGTGGTTTGCACATTAACAGCTTTGGTACTAATTTTTACAGGCAAACACGAAGTTGTTGGAATGGGTGGTGCGCAACTGACTTCTGATGCTTTTGGAACTGTAATTTCCTGGTTTCCTTATGTATTGACTGTTGCTATATTTTTATTCGCTTTTTCAACCATGATTTCCTGGTCTTACTATGGAATGAGAGCTTGGTCTTACTTATTTGGAAAAAGCAAAAAAGCGGAAATGATTTATAAAATGTTCTTTTTAATATTTGTTGTGGTGGGTGCTTCCGTTAGTTTGGGTGCTGTTTTAGACTTTTCGGATATGATGATTCTTGCCATGGCATTTCCAAATATTATAGGACTCTATTTAATGTCGGGAGAGGTAAAAGTTGATTTAGATGAATATTGGCGTAAATTGAAAGCTGGAGAACTTTATAAAGTTCAAAGGTTGGCGAAAAAATAATAAATTATTTGAATGTTTAAAATCCCATTTCAGGTTTAGTAAAAGCCAAAGAAATGGGATTTTTTTGTTGCTATTTTTTCTTAGGATTATACCAATATAATTTAGCACACCAAAATCGCTGCTTTTAATAATAAATTATTTATAAAATTATGATGTAAAAATAAATTGAAAATAATTATTATATTCAAAAATTAATTACATTTAAACCAAAATATTTCAATAAATTTTTCTTAAAATAGAGTCTTAACCAATTTAATTTCAAAAATAAATATGGCACAAAAAGCAGAGTCGTGGGGTACTCGTATGGGATTGATCTTAGCTATGGCAGGAAATGCAGTTGGCTTAGGTAATTTTTTAAGATTCCCTGTACAAGCAGTACAAAATGGTGGAGGAGCCTTTATTATTCCTTATTTAATAAGTTTTTTGTTGATGGGAATTCCATTACTGTTTATTGAATGGTCAACAGGAAGATATGGCGGTAAATTTGGAAATCACAGTACTCCATACATATTTGATTCAATGACCAAAGGCAGAGCCTGGAAGTATATTGGCGTATTCGGAATATTTACAAATATTGCAGTTGCTTCCTACTATTGTTACATTGAGTCTTGGACCATGTCTTACGTTTATCATTCGTTAATAGGGACTTTTGAAGGAATGAGCCAAAGTCAGGTTGCAGGTTTTTTTAATACTTATGTAGATGTTGCATCCTCTTCAACAGGAATTCCTTATGAATCTGTTGTATTTTATATCGTTGTTTTGGTACTAAACACCTTTATTTTATCAAAAGGATTGGGAGGAATAGAAAAAGTTGCCAAAATTGGGATGCCTCTGCTTATTTTATTTGGAATTGTGCTTGCAATTAGAGGATTGAGTTTAGGTACCTCTGGAGCTTCTGATTTGTTTCCCAGCGCAAATGCCTGGGACGGATTAAACTTTTTATGGACCCCGCAATTTGATTCACTCTCAAATCCGAAAGTCTGGCTGGCAGCGGCGGGTCAAATATTTTTTACATTATCGGTAGGGATGGGGACAATCCATTGTTATGCAGCGTATGTTAAACCTAAAGATGATATTGCATTAAATGCGGTTTCAGCAGGTTTTATGAATGAGTTTGTGGAAGTTGTATTGGGTGGCGCCATTGTTATTCCAATCGCTGCCGGTTATTTAGGGTTAGATTGGGTGCTTGAAAATGCAGGTTTCGGAATGGCTTTTCAAACCATGCCATATTTGTTTCAACAATGGGGCACTATTTTAGCGGCATTTGCCGGACTATTTTGGTTTGGATTGTTGTTTTTTGCGGGAATAACTTCCTCATTGGCAATGGGAACGCCATGGGTAAGTTTTATGAAAGATGAATTTGGCTGGTCAAACAATAAAAGTGCCTGGTCATTTGGTTTGATAACCTTAATTGTAGGTTTGCCAACGGTGATATTTTATCAGCAAGGTGTTTTTGATGAATATGATTATTGGGGAGGCACTGTAGGTTTAGTTACCTTTGCATTGTTTGAAACCATTATGTTCTCTTGGATATTTGGTATTGATAAAGGCTGGCGAGAAATTAACCTGGGAGCAGATATTAAAATTCCTTTGATTTATAAATTTATAATTAAATACATTACCCCATTAATGTTGTTATTGGTATTTCTTGGATCGATATTTACGCCACAAGGAAATGATTGGACCGGTAATTTCAGCAGTTTATTTAACGGAAATGGATGGAATCTGGATAATGCTTCAATTATTAAACAAATTACCCATGCGGGCATTAAAGAGAAAATAGCAATGACTACCGACATTAATTTAATTGCAGAGCTAAAAGATAAAATATTTTATGCTAATTTAGCAAGAATTATACTTATATCACTATTTGCTTACATAGGCTTTATGGTATATTTTGCATTTTTAAAACGAAGTAAAGAAGGGAGGGTAACAATATGAAAACCGCAGCACTAATAACAATGGTATTGACACTGGGAATTGTGACAATTATAACATTATATTTTTTTTATAGAGTTTTAACAACGCCACCTAAAGAAGAACCGGATTCATACAGTGAAAATGATGATGTAGAAGAGAGACAACACGACTAACATATAAATAATATGAACATACTAAAATCCCATTTCAGGTATCATAAAAGTCAAAGAAATGGGATTTTCTTTTTATTGCTTTTTATTATTTTTCTTCAATGTATTTTATTTTTTACTGATTTTTCTTCGGATGAAAATACTGTAGTTTCCCAAACAGAAATTTTGGCTTTTCAAATGGAAATGGATTCCTTAAAAAATGTGGCGGAAGCAAAAAAAATTCCTAAAATTTACCCGTTTAATCCAAATTTTATCACCGATTTTAAAGGACATCAACTTGGAATGAGCACCAATGAAATTGATAAATTACACGTGTTTAGAGCGCAGGGAAAATTCATCAATTCAACGAAGCAATTTCAAGAAATAACTGGGATAAACGACAGTTTATTGACTTCAATAAGTCCGTATTTCAAATTTCCCGACTGGATAACTTCCCAAAAAAATAAAGAAAAAAACTATTCAAACAACAAAGTTGACAAATCAATCATCAAAAAAGACATCAATGAAGCTTCCTCAGAAGATTTAAGAATTGTGAATGGCATTGGCGAAAAACTGGCGAAACGAATCATTGATTACAGAACAAAATTACAGGGATTCTCTTTTAACGACCAAGTTTTTGAGGTTTGGGCGCTGGACAAAGAAGTTGCCGGTAAAGTTTTACAGTATTTTGAAGTCACAAAACCGCCCACAATTCAAAAAATAAATGTCAATACTGCCACTTTTAAGCAAGTACTGGCCATTATTTATGTGGATTATGAACTTACCAAAAAAATCTTCAACTATAAAAATCAGGTTGCTGAAATACAATCTATTGAAGAACTCAAAAAAATTGATGGTTTTCCACTCGAAAAATTTAACAGAATAGCACTATATTTGGAGGCTAATTAATAACACTAATATTTTAAGCGAACAGCCTTTATGAATAGTATGTATTTTACGGAAGAACACCAAGCATTCAGAAAAAGTTTTCAGGATTTTTTACAAAAGGAAGTTGTTCCCCATATTGATAAATGGGAAAAAACAGGCACAATTGAGAGGTTTATCTGGAAGAAATTTGGCGAAATGGGTTATTTGGGAATAAATGCTCCTGAAGAATTTGGAGGATTGGGCTTGGATATGTTTTATACCGTAATATTTTTGGAAGAACTTCAAAAGGTAAACTCTGGCGGTTTTGCAGCAGCGATTTGGGCTCATGTGTATTTGGCGATGACGCATTTGGAAAAGGAAGGAAGCGAGGCCATAAAAAATAAGTATTTAACAGCAAGTATTGAAGGCGAAAAAATGGGTTGTTTGTGCATTACAGAACCATTTGGCGGCTCTGATGTTGCTTCTATGCGAACTACCGCAGTTAAAAAAGGAGATACTTATGTAATTAATGGGTCAAAAACATTTATTACCAACGGCGTTTATTCCGATTATTTGATTGTGACCGCAAAAACAGATCCATCAGCCAGAAACAAAGGCATCAGTATTTTTATTATGGACAGAAACACCCCGGGAATTTCGGCAACAAAACTGGATAAATTGGGATGGCGAGCTTCAGACACCGCTGAAATAGCTTTCGACAATGTGGTGATTCCTGCAGAGAATTTAATGGGCGAGGATGGAAAGGGTTTTGAATATTTGATGAATCATTTTGCGCTGGAACGTTTGGTGATGGGAATCAATGCGCACGCAAGATCAGAATATGCGTTGGATTACGCCATAAAATATATGGCAGAACGCCACGCTTTCGGAAAAGCAATCAACCAATTTCAGGCGTTGCGACATAAAATTGCCGATTTGGCCAGTGAGGTTGAAATGTGCAAAGAATTTAATTATTCCGTAGCCAAAAGATTGAATGAAGGTCAATATATTGTAAAAGAGGCTACAATGTCTAAATTGGTTTCCACTAAAATAGCCGATAAAGTGATTTATGAATGCCTGCAATTTTTGGGCGGTTACGGTTATATGGAAGATTATCCGATGGCAAGATTGTTAAGAGACAGCAGATTAGGGCCAATAGGAGGCGGAACTTCTGAAATTTTGCGTGAAATTATCGCAAAAATAATTATCGATAAA
Source organism: Lutibacter flavus (assembly GCA_945903795.1). Lineage (GTDB taxonomy): Bacteria > Bacteroidota > Bacteroidia > Flavobacteriales > Flavobacteriaceae > Lutibacter > Lutibacter flavus_A. Next base: position 11,648 of record CAMDPE010000066.1, read on the forward strand.
AAAGAATACAAACCGACATCATAATTGTTGATAATGAATTTTTTAAAAATTTAATGTCACATATTATAATTAGATGTATATTTGCAAACCAAAATTAAAAAAGGAACAGTTTGAAAGGAGGTGCTAAACTATGTTAATTATACCAGTAAAAGACGGAGAAAATATTGATAGAGCGTTAAAACGTTATAAAAGGAAATTTGATCGCACAAAAACGATGAAAAATCTACGTGCACGTAAACAGTTCATAAAACCATCAGTAACAAATCGTGCTAAAAACATAAAAGCCAAGTATGTTCAAAATTTAAGAACAAACGAAGAGCAAGGTTAATTTTTTTAACCGATCACATAAACCGTTAGTAAATACAAATAACAATTCGTAAATTTGTGTACTAACGGTTTTTTTTATGCCCATAACCTCGTTTCTAAATTACCTCGCTTTAGAAAAAAAATATTCGCATCACACCATTACGGCGTATCAAAATGATTTAAATTCATTTCAAACCTTTTGTGACCAGGAATATGGCGATGAAAGTATTGCAACCGTAAATTACGCGCAAATCAGAAACTGGATTGTGAGTTTGGTGAATGCGAAAATCTCTAACAGAACCATTAATAGAAAAGTTTCTTCCTTAAAATCATTTTATAAATTTCTTCAGAAAACCAAACAGATAGAAGCTAGTCCTTTGGTAAAACATCAGGCTTTAAAAGTGTTGAAACAAGTTCAGGTTCCTTTTTCGGAAAAGGAAATTTTTAGCGTACTTGATTCCATGGATGAAGACGATTTTGAATCGGTTCGCAATAAATTAATGGTCGAATTATTTTATTCCACAGGAATGCGAAGAAACGAGTTAATCAACATTAAAATCACCGACATTGATTATGTTAATGAAATTGTAAAAGTATTAGGAAAACGGAATAAAGAACGCTATATTCCGTTATTAAAAACAGTAAAGGAGTCTTTATTGAAATATAGTGCTATCAGAGAAAATCTTGAGATTAAAGAACCTTATTTATTTTTAACAAAAAATGGTAAAAAAATATATGATACGCTTGTGTATCGCACAATAAATAATTATTTTAGTGCGGTGTCATCAAAAGTTAAGAAAAGCCCTCACGTAATAAGGCATTCTTTTGCGACACATTTGCTTAATGAAGGTGCTGATTTAAACGCGGTAAAAGAATTGCTTGGACATTCTAGTTTAGCGTCAACACAAATTTATACCCACAGTAGTTTGGGTAAATTAAAGGAAGTATATAACCAGGCTCACCCAAGAAGCCAAAAAAACTGATTTATTATGAAAGTATTTGTACAATCTGTAAATTTTAATGCGGATAAGGATCTGATTGATTTTATTGAGAAAAAAGTAAATGGTTTAGAAAAGTATTATGATAAAATTGTAGATTCTGAAGTGTTTTTAAAAGTGCTACAAACAAGCGAAAAGGAGAATAAAACAGTTGATATAAAAATTAATATTCCAGGAAATGACATTGTAGTTAAAAAGCAATGCAAAACATTTGAAGAAGGTACCATGGTTGCAGTAGATTCATTAAAAAGAAAACTAACAAAAGAGAAAGAAAAAGTACGTGATAAATAAAATAATAAAAATTATCACAAAAGCTTTGTTTAAAAAATAAAACTGTAATACATTTGCAGTCCGTTAGAAATAGCGGGCTTCTTTTATGGAGTAAAAAGCCGATGTAGCTCAGCTGGCTAGAGCAGCTGATTTGTAATCAGCAGGTCGTGGGTTCGAGTCCCTCTATCGGCTCTTTGAAAGAGAAAAACGCTAAGGAAAGTAAATGTTTAAATTTTTTAAATATTTACGAAATAGGATGATAAGTTTATCCTTTGTGCAGTCGAAGAAAGTATCTATCGGCCAGATCTTTGAAAAATGGTGAGATACTCAAGTGGCCAACGAGGGCAGACTGTAAATCTGCTGCGCAAGCTTCTAAGGTTCGAATCCTTCTCTCA
>CAMDPE010000067.1 GCA_945903795.1 Lutibacter flavus
AAAATTTCATTTAGAACCTCAATAAGAATGTTACAGCCTTTGTGAATTTCATCTTCTGTAATGTTTAGCGGCGGTGTTATTCTTAAAGCCTTTCCTTCAAATAATAACCAAAACATAATTAAACCTCTATCCAAGCAGTTTAGAATAATTTTAGAAGCAATTTCACTACTTTCAACTATAGGAGCGAGCATTAGTCCTCTTCCTCTAATTTCAGTAATTAAGGGATGAACCAACAATTTTCTAAATAAAGTTTCTTTTTGAAGTGTTTGGGCTATTAAGTTTGAACTTAGTAATTCTTTGAGTGTGGCTAACGCTGCGGCAGCAATAACCGGATGACCACCAAAAGTGGTGATATGTCCAAGTTTTGGATGTTGTTTTAAACAATCCATAATTTGGAATGAAGAAATAAAGGCGCCGATTGGCATTCCGCCGCCCAATCCTTTTCCTGCAACAATAATATCTGGAACAACATTGTAATTTTCAAATCCGAATAGTTTTCCTGTACGGCCTATTCCTGACTGTATTTCATCTAAAATAAGCAATGCGCCAACTTCAAGGCATCTATCTTTAACCTTTTTTAAATAATCATTTTGAGATTGTATAAAACCAGCACCACCTTGAATAGTTTCTAAAATAACTGCGGCTGTTTTGGTGGTTATTTTGTGTAAATCGTCTAAATTATTGAACGTAATAAATTTAATTCCGGGAACTAATGGTCTGAAAGCGCTATTTTGCTCTTCGGCACCACAAACACTCATCGATCCCTGTGTATTACCGTGATAACCATGTTTTGCCGCAATAATTTCACTTCTTCCAGTAAATCGTTTTGCCAATTTTAATGCGCCTTCTGTGGCTTCGGTTCCTGAATTTGTTAAATAAACGGTTTCTAAGGGTTTAGGTAAGTTTGCCGCCAATAACTTACACAAATCAACTTGAGGCTGTTGCACAAATTCGCCATAAACCATTACGTGGGTGTATTTATCCACCTGATCTTTTATTGCCTGAGAAATTTTAGGGTGATTGTGCCCCAAAGTATTTGCCGAAACTCCTGCAACAAAATCTAAATATTCTTTACCATTGGCACCATAAATGTAACATCCGTTGGCGTGGGAAATTTCTATGGCCAATGGGTGAGGAGATGTTTGTGCCTGATATTTAAAAAAATCTTCTTTCAACTTTTTATTACTTCTTTTTCCTTGGTTTCTATTTTGTTTGCGTCTATATCATCATAAATGAAAATACCTTCTTTATTTAGTGGACGCTCATTTTCCCGCCAAATAAATCCTTTTAATATTTTTTCGTTTTCAGGGAGTTTTGAAGGAGGATAGGTTTTTCCTTCTGGTTTTTCAATAAAATCTATAGTTTCAATTTCATTGTTTTCCATTGTAATAAAAATATTTTTGCTGCTTTTCATTAGGGTAATTCCAACCAATGCTTGAAGATCATTTCTAATATAGAAAACAACTTCGCTATTTCCAACAACATCTAAGGTTTTTAAGGCATTGTTTTTAAATTTACCATACATAAATTTACCTTTCAATTGGCTATATCCTGCTGAATCTTTTTGTACCATAAAGGCATTATTTAATATTTTCAAAGAATCTAATTGCTCCGTTTTTGGGTTAGATATTAAATGAATGGTATCTCCTGTTATTTGATTTCCCTGTGTCCACATCACCGGATTTATAAGTAATTTGGTCAATCCGGTTTTTTCAAATGTTATTAAAGAATCGCATTTTCCCTGCAAATCCGATTTAAAAAATTTCACACGATTAAATGCTCTTATGATGCGGTCTTCAACTTTTCCGGTAACCATTAATTTATCTCCATGGATATAAACAGAATCCTTTTCAATAATTGAAATTGCAACCGCTTTTTTGGTGATAAAGACAGAATCTTTCAATTTATAATATTCGGCATATCCGCCTTTTATGATTGATTCATTTATGGTGTCAATCACAATAATATTGCCTGTTGCAGAGGCAAATTCAATATTTTTATTATAATATAAGCTATCGCCTTCAATAGTTCTGTCGTTGTAAAATATTTTAGAATTTTTCAAAAAATGCGAAATATTCGTTTTGGAATTGTGGTGGCCTTTTTCCGTATAAATAGAATTTTGTTTGCTTGTGATGGTTGAAGGTCCAAGTAAATCAGCGATTCCAGTATTTGTATAATAATCGAGATGATTTGATACAACTTTACTTTCTATATTAGTTACTTCAACATTTGTAAAAGCCTGAAATTTTTTAGTACGTAAATAATAATCACCAATTCGGCTTTTTAAAACATTGGTGGCATCCGTAATTGTTCCGCCACTTTTGTAATAAAGTTGTTGTGTTTCCCTGTCAAATTTTAAGGTATCTGTTTGCAGCGTCATCACATCGTCTTTCAATACCACATTTCCCCATGAAGTCGCTATTTTTGTTTGCGCATCATAATCCGAATATTTACTGGTTTGCACTATGGTATCACCCTGATTGATGACAACGTTTCCCATAGCCTTTACCAACTTTTTTTCTTGATAAATATAAGCTTTGTCGCATCGCAAAGTTGCGCCTTCGTGTTCTATAAAAACATTTCCAACAGAGATTGTAGCTCCTGGATATTCAGGTTTTACAAATGTGTTATCAGCACTTAGGATTTTAATTTTTTTTGTTTGGGAAATTCCTGAAATACTAATAAATATGATAATGACGAAAAGTAATTTTTTCAAACTTATTTATTTTGATACAAAACTAATGAAAAAGTAGGATGTAATTTCTAAAACCGACTAAAATAAAAAAGCTTCAAATTTTGAAGCTTTTTTATTTATTATCTTATAATTGTTTGCTTTCTGTCTGGACCTACAGAAACAATTTTTATAGGAACTTCAACAAAATCTTCGATAAACTTAATATAATCGGTTAATTCCTTAGGCATTGTTGTTGCGCTAGTCATTTCTGTTAAATCTTGTTTCCAGCCTTTAAATTCAGTATAAATTGGCGTAACATTATGTTCTTCAACATTATATGGAAAGTGGCTAATTTCATTTCCTTGATAATTGTATGAAGTACAAGCTTTTAGTATAGAAAATCCTGATAGCACATCGCCCTTCATCATAATTAATTGGGTAACGCCGCTAATTTGTACAGCATATTTTAATGCTACCAAATCCAACCAGCCGCAACGACGTGGTCTTCCTGTTGTTGCACCAAATTCTTGTCCAACTCTTCCCATTGTTGCACCGTCCTCATCAAACAATTCCGTAGGAAAAGGTCCTGAACCAACACGTGTGGTATACGCTTTAAAAATTCCAAAAACCTCACCAATTTTATTTGGCGCAACGCCTAAACCGGTACAAGCACCAGCTGCTGTGGTATTAGATGAAGTTACAAAAGGATAAGTGCCAAAATCGATGTCTAGCATAGATCCTTGTGCACCTTCTGCCAAAATAGTTTTCTTATTTTTAATGGCTTCGTTTAAATACTCTTCACTGTCAATAAAAGGAAGTTGTTTTAAGACCTCAATAGCTCCAAAAAATTCTTTTTCTAATTCGGGTAAATCATATTCAAGTTCTACCTTAAAGAATTCAAGCATATTCAAGTGTTTCTCTGTCAAAGCATGGTATTTTTCTTTCCAATCCGTCAATTCTAAATCTCCAACTCGCATACCGTTCCTGCCGGTTTTATCCATATAAGTTGGACCAATTCCTTTTAAGGTTGAGCCAATTTTCGCTTTTCCTTTTAAAGTTTCACTGGCTGCATCTAGCAAACGATGCGTTGGTAAAATTAAATGTGCTTTTCTTGAAATTAACAATTTAGATTTTATGTCTAAATTAAATTTTTCTAAGTTTTCTAATTCTTTTTTGAAAATAACAGGATCAATCACTACGCCATTTCCTACAAGATTCATTGCGTTTTTATGAAAAATACCAGATGGAATTGTGTGTAAAACGTGTTTGTGACCATCAAAAATTAAAGTATGCCCTGCGTTTGGACCACCCTGAAATCGAGCAATAATATCGTAATTAGACGTGAGGACGTCTACAATTTTTCCCTTTCCTTCATCTCCCCATTGCAGTCCTAATAATAAATTTACAGCCATTTGCTTAATTTTGTATTGTTAATTATGTTATGTATTGTTTATTTTTTTTTTGTTCCGTAGAAGTAAAGTGAGTGTTTTTGAATATCAATATTAAAAGTTTCTTCGATGGTTTTTTTAATAATTTGAACTCTTGGGTCACAAAATTCAATGACTTCACCTGTATCGGTTAAAATAACATGGTCATGCTGTTTGTCGAAATACGACTTTTCATAGAATGCTTGATTTTGGCCAAATTGATGTTTTCTGACCAAACCCGATTCCAATAATAATTCGATGGTATTGTATAAAGTAGCTCGACTTACCCTATAATTTTTGTTTTTCATTTGGATATAGAGTGATTCAATGTCGAAATGATGATCTAAATCATAAATTTCTTGCAAAATAGCAAATCGCTCAGGCGTTTTTCTATGGCTGTTTGTTTCAAGAAAGTTCACAAAAACAGCCTTTACAATTTTTTGATCTTCATTACTCATAATATCTTAATTGTGTTTTAAAACTGAACAAATTTAATTCTAATTTTTCAATATCAGGGCAGGTAATTTGGTTATTTATTAACTTTGAATTGTGAATAAATTTAATGTTTATAAATTCTGTCAACAGTATCAATACCTTCAATTTTTTTAATGTTTTCGCATAATTTTTGAAGTTGGGAACGGTTTTTTACGCTAACGGTAATGTTTCCTTCAAAAAGGCCATTATCTCCCGAAATGTTTAAACTGTGAATATTTACGTTCATATTGTTTGAAATTATCTGGGTAATTTCACTTACCATTCCAACATGGTCAACACCGTAAATTTTTATAATAGCTTTAAATTCCTGTTTTGTTGAATCTATCCATTTTGCATTTAGAATTCTATAAGCGTAATTTGCTTGCAAACTAATAGCATTCGGACAATCTTGTTTGTGTATTTTAATTCCGTCGTTTATGGTAATAAATCCAAATACTTTATCGCCCGGAATAGGGTTGCAACACGGTGACATTTTATAATCTAAATGTTCCTCTTCCTTACCAAATACCAAAGAATCATAATTATCTCCTATTTCGTCTTTTTCAATTAGCTCCTGCTTAACGGTACTGCGTTTAATTCTATTTTTAAAGAAACTTACAAAAGCATTGTTTCTTTTGCTGATAAATTCTTTTAACATAGGATTGTCAATTGAACCAATACCCATTCTGTAAAATAAATCTTGACTTGTTCTCAATTTAAAATGTGTCACAAGCTCATTGACAACTTTTTCGTTGAGTTCAATTTTTAAATGTTTGAGTTTGCGTGTTAAAATCTCTTTTCCTTCTTCTGCAATTTTTTTCTGACTTTCCTTTAACGCATTTTTAATTCTATTCCGAGCTCTGGCGGTAACCACAAAATCTAGCCAGCCTATTGTTGGTTTTTGGCTTTTTGAAGTAATTATTTCAACCTGATCGCCACTTTGCAATACTTGGCTTATTGGTTTTAATTTCCCATTCACTTTTGCGCCTCTGCAGTTCATTCCCACTTGTGTATGAATTGCGAATGCAAAATCTAAAGCTGTGGAGTTTTTAGGCAAGGCCTTTAGTTCTCCATTTGGCGTAAAAATAAAAATTTCTTTAGCATAAAGATCTAATTTAAAATCTTCAACAAAATCTATTGCGCTACCATTTGAATTTTCAAAAGTTTCTTTAATTTTATTTAACCAATCTTCTAATCCACTTTCACGCTCATTTGAATTTTTATATTTATAATGAGCTGCATATCCTTTTTCAGCAATTTCATTCATTCTTTCTGAACGAATTTGTACTTCAACCCATTTTCCTTGAGGTCCCATTACTGTAATATGAAGCGATTCATATCCGGTTGATTTAGGTTGGCTAATCCAATCTCGCAATCTGCTTGGGTTTGGCCTAAAATGATCTGTTACAATTGAATATATTTTCCAGGCATCAAATTTTTCGTCCTTATCATTTGATTTATAGATTATCCTAATCGCAAACTTGTCATAAATTTCATCATACGAAACACCCTGCGAAAGCATTTTTTTGTGAATTGAATAGATGGATTTTCTTCGACCTTTAATAATATATGCAAACCCTTCTTTATCTAAGGTTTCTTTGATAATATTGGAGAATGCCTCAATATATTTATCCTGTTCTTCCTTACTTTGTGTAATTCTCTCAAGTATTTCATTATATACTTCAGGCTCTGTATATTTTAAACCAAGATTTTCTAATTCTGTTTTTATATTGTAAAGTCCCAACCGATGGGCAAGTGGGGCATAGATATATAGGGTTTCTGATGCTATTTTCACCTGCTTGTCTGCTGGCATAGCTTCCATTGTTTGCATGTTGTGCAACCTGTCGGCAATTTTTATTAAAATAACTCTTACATCATCATTTAAAGTAAGGAGCATTTTTCTAAAATTTTCTGCTTGCAGGGAAGTGTCCTGATCCTTTTTTAAGTGAGAAATTTTTGTTAATCCATAAACAATTTTTGCCACAGTTTCACCGAACATTCGCTCAATATCTTCTATAGTATAGATGGTATCTTCTACAACATCGTGCAATAAAGCAGCAATAATTGAAGTGGCGTGAAGCCCAATTTCATAGGCAACTATTTTGGCAACGGCGATGGGATGAAAAATGTATGGTTCACCAGTTAAACGACGTTGATTGCTATGTGCCTCCAACGCCAATTCAAAAGCTTTTCTAATTTCTTTTTTATCAGTATCCGTAAATGATTGATAAGCGCCTTTCAACAAATCTTTGTAGCGCCTTGCAATTTCTTTATTTTCTTCTTCTATGGATAAGTTGTAAGTCATCGCCTAAAAATACTTATTAAAATTGATTATCCAATTATTTGTATTTCTTTTTTTAGGTTTAGAAAACGTTGTAATAGCGTAGGGTGGGAGTAATGAATTTTTACATATAAAGGATGAGGCGTTAAATTGCTCAAACTATTTTTAGACAATTTTTTTAAGGCTGAAATTAATGCATTTCCATCAAAATTTTCTTTTGCATAATCATCTGCCTGATATTCAAATTTTCTGGATAATGCATTCATAAGCAAACTTGTTATTTCTGAAATAGGAACATATAAAATACCGATGGCAATCAATGCAATGTGAAAACTTGGTGTTTCAACGCCCAAAGCCTGCGACAAGGTTGCATTTCCTACTAATAACGATAAAATATAGAACGTTAATCCGGTTGATAAAATTGAAAAAAACAGGTTGTAAATAATGTGTTTTTTCTTGTAATGGCCAATTTCGTGAGCCAAAACAGCTACTATTTCATCAGTTTCCAAATCATTAATCAGAGTGTCATAAAGCGTAACGCGTTTTTGCTTTCCGAATCCCGAAAAATAGGCATTTGCTTTTGTGGATCGTTTTGAGCCATCAATCACAAAAACATTGTCGAGTTTAAAGCCCACTTTTTTTGCAAAATTTTCAATATCATTTTTTAATTCACCATTTTCTAAAGGCGTTTGTTTGTTAAATATAGGAACAATCAATTTTGAATAAAAAAGATTCATGAAAACCGTAATAAAAGTCATTAATCCCCAGGCATAAAACCAAAAATTGGTGGTTGTAAGTTGATAAAACCAAGTAATTAAAGCCAAAACGCCACCACCCAGAAAAATCATCATGAACCAGCTTTTTATTTTATCTAACACAAATGTTTTTTTTGTGGTTTTGTTAAAGCCAAATTTTTCTTCAATCACAAATGTCGAATAATAAGAAAACGGTAGTGAAAAAACATCACTGGCAAACATAATAATTCCAAAGAAAATTAAGGTAATTATAATGCTGTTGTCTGAAAAGCTTCTCGCAATTTGATCAACAAAAGCAAAACCTTCGAATATAAAAAATAACAATGTGGCAATAATGGAAATGATACTTGTTAACGCTGAAAATTTATAATTTTCTATTTTATATGCCTGGGATTTTAAATATTCGGCTTCATTATAAATTCCTTCTAATACGGCAGGAATGGCATCATTAAAATGTTTTGCATTTAAAGAATCCATAAAAGTGTCGAACAAAAATTTAACAGTAATAATGGCAATTAATAGGTAAAATATTTTTTCTGGAGTCATTTTCTTGTTTAATCGTTTATTTGTTTAATCGTGGCCTTTTGTCTATTTTCTTTATTCTATATTATCTTTTCTAAAAAAACTACTAATTATTTCCCCTCTGCCTTACAGCTTCAAACAAAATGATTGCAGCGCTAACGGAAACATTCATAGAATCTATAGCACCTCGCATAGGGATAATGATGTTTTTTGCAGTGTTTTTAAGCCATTCATCAGTTAAACCGGTTGCTTCTGTTCCCACAATGATGGCGCTTGGTTTCTTGTAATCTACGGTTTGATATTCAACAGAGGCTGATAAAGCCGCAGTATAAATATTGATATTATGTTCCTTTAAAAATAAGATAATTTCAGAAGTTGTTCCAGTGGCAATTTGCGTTGTGAAAACACAGCCAATGCTGGAACGTATGATATTGGGATTGTAAATATCGGTTTTCGGATTGGCAATAAGTACGGCATCAATTCCGGCCGCATCCGCAGTTCTTAAAAGTGCACCAATATTTCCAGGTTTTTCCGGTGCTTCCGTAACTAAAATTAGCGGATTTTCATTTTTGAATACAATGGTCTTAAGTGATAAATCTTTGCTTTTAGCAACTGCCAAAATGCCTTCCGTAGATTCACGCAAGGCCAATTTTTGGTAAATATCATTTGAAATTTCAATCATTTCAATAGGATAATTTACAGAATTAAGCAGCTTTTCAATTGTTGAATTATCAATAATTGATTTAGCTGCCAAAATGGTTTGAATTACATAATTTCCCTGTATAGCCAAAGAAATTTCACGCAAACCTTCAATTAAAAATGTTTGTGTTTGCTTGCGTAAACGAGATTTTTCTTTTAGCTGAACAAGTTCTTTTATATACGAATTTTGTGCGCTGGTTATTTGTTTGTGCATATTGCCTAAATAATCTGTAAAGATACTCAAAATTAAAATTTTAATAATAGCACGATATTAAAAAAAAGCCCTGAAATTATTCAGGGCTTTAAAGCTATTCTTGTGAACCGTACTTTTTATCGTAGCGTTGCCATAATTCTGTTTGATGGGTTTCTAAACTGATTTTTCTTCCCTGAATAAAAGCATCTGTCAATTTATTGGTTTTCATATCCAATGCATCACCTTCAGAAATAAACAGTGTGGCATCTTTGCCAACTTCCAGCGTTCCCACAAAAGAATCAATCCCCAATATTTTGGCAGCGTTAGAAGTAATTAATTTTAACGCTTCCTCTTTATTTAATCCAAAAGCGGCACAGGTTCCTGCGTAAAAAGGCAAATTTCTTGAGTTCATGCGTTCCATATTTCCTTCCATGCCAATAGCAACCACTACACCTTTTTCTGCAAGTAATTTTGCCGTTTTATAAGGTAAATCATAATCATCATCAACACTATTTGGCAATCGGTGCGCTCTTTCAATAATTACGGGAATGTTATTTTCAACCAATAAATCCGAAATTTTGTAGGCATCATTACCATTTACAATGACCAATTTTATGATTTCCATTTCTTTCGAAAAATTTATGGCATCTGTAATTTCTTTTACACCATCTGCATGAACATATAAATTTTTTGACCCATTAAACAAACCTTCCAAAGCTTCATAGGGTAAGTTTTTTGGTGATTTTGTAGTGTTTAAATAGCTTTTCCCATTGCGCATAAATGATATTATTTTTTCAACTTCTTTCAAATATTCTTTATTGGGTTTTGTACCTTCTTCTTCGCCTCGCCACGCTCTTCCTTCAGAAAAACTTTGCGGCCAATTTAAATGAATGCCATCATTTACTTTAATGGCTGCATCTTCCCAATTCCAAGCATCAAATTGCACAACCGATGATGTTCCTGAAATAACGCCGCCTCTTGGCGTTATTTGCCCAATAAGAACGCCATTTGGGCGAACGCTTTCAACAACTTTAGATTCAGCGTTATAAGCAATTAAACTTTGAACATGAGGAATCATTTCACCAATTTCATTTGCGTCTAAAGTGGCTCTCACCGCATCAATTTCTCCCAATCCCAAACTTGAATTCGCGATAATGAATCCCGGATAAATATGTTTTCCGCTTGCATTAATAACGGTGCCCATTCGGGCAATTTTCATAAAGGTGCTTCCAACAAATGCAATTTTACCGTTGGAAAACATAATTAAGGAATTTTCAATGATTTCTCCGTTCCCCAAATGAGCAGTTGCACCTTCAATACTATAATCGGTGGATTGTTTTGCCGCTGGTGTTTGCTGTGCTGAAATGGTTATTGTTAATAATAAAAATAGCAGGCTGTATATGGTTTGTTTTTTCATTTTCTTCAGGTTTTTAGTATTCTAGCACAGTATCACAATGAAAATGTACAGGCGTTTTTTTAGTAGGAGCTTGAACGTCGTTGCCATTATTCTTTTCAATTAACATCATATTAATCAATGAATTTCTTTAATCTTTTACTTGTGCTCTTAATTGTAAATCTCTTTCAGTATCAAAATAAACAACGCCTTCAACAATTGTTTTTTCGGCTTTTGCATAAATGGATAGTGGATTGTCGTTCCACAAAACAACATCGGCATCTTTTCCAACCTTAACACTGCCAACACGGTTATCAATATGAAGCAGTTTTGCCGGATTGATGGTAACCAGTTTCCAAGCTTCTTCTTCCGTTAATCCGCCATATTTTATGGTCTTGGCCGCTTCCTGATTCAATCTTCGGTTCATTTCTGCATCATCAGAGTTGATGGCAACGGTAACTCCTGCTTTGTGCATAATTGCCGCATTATAAGGTATGGCATCTTTTACTTCATATTTAAATGCCCACCAATCGGAGAAAGTGGATGCCCCAGCACCGTGCGCCTTCATTTTATCAGCAACTTTGTAACCTTCCAAAATATGTGTAAAAGTATTTACCGTAAAATTGAATTTATCGGCAACTTTCATCAACATATTTATTTCGCTTTGAACATAAGAGTGACATGAAATAAATCGTTCTTTATTCAAAATTTGTCCCAAAATTTCCATTTCTGTATCTTTTCTGAAAGGTTTTCCGCTCTTTTTTATGGCATCATATTCTTTGGCTCTTTGGAAATAATCCGTGTAAACTTCTTCAACGCCCATTCTTGTTTGCGGAAAACGAACTGTTTCTGTATTCCCCCAATTGGCTTGTTTTACATTTTCACCCAACGCAAACTTTATAAATTTATCGTTGTTTTTATACAATAAATTATCGGCTGATTCTCCCCATTTCAATTTCACAAGCGCCGCTTGTCCGCCAATCGGATTTGCGGATCCGTGCAATATTTGAACAGTAGTAACACCACCGGCCAAACTTCTGTAAATTTGAATATCGTCAGCATCCACAACATCTTCCAAAGAAACTTCGGCAGTGGAATTTTGGCCCGATTCATTTACGGCAACTGTGGCAATATGAGAATGTTCATCGATAATTCCTGCAGTTAAATGTTTGCCGGTTCCATCAATTATTTTAGCATCTTTTGGCGATAAATTTTCGCCAATTTTTGTGATTTTACCAGCAGTTATCAATACATCCGTATTTTTTAGAATCCCTTCATTTTCGCCGGTCCAAACAGTTACATTTTTGAATAAAATGGTTTCTTGTTTAGGTTTTTCTTTAAATCCGAAAGCAATATTAGGGCAGGTGACAGGTAAAATGGTTGTTTTTGCAAGATCCTCTTTTTTCTCTTTTTCTTTGGCGTCATTTTTCTTGATGGCATTCCAGGCAGATTCCATTCCTTTTTCATCTGTGGCTGTTCCGCTTAAATTATCGGAATTTGAATAAACCCTTGCAATAAGTCGGTTGAATTTTGTGGAATCTACCTGACTGTTTATCATCAGATTTAACCAATTGTCGTTATAAATTAATTTCGATTTTAATTTGGTTTCACCTTCTTTCACCGCAACTTTTAATTTGGAAGATTTGCCGGTAATGGACAAATCGTAATTTTTGCCGTTTAAAGAAAGTGCGTAATCGCCGGCAATTTCTTTAATATTCATAGCGTTTACAATGTTTTTTGAGCCTTGCACCCAGTTTTCATACAAAGTCGTTTCTTTGTCGAACAATTCGCCTGAAGTGATTAAAAAGTTTGCATAACTGCCTTTTCTTAAGGAACCAATTTCATTGTATTTCCCTAATATAGTTGCGGGAACTGTAGTTAAAGCCTCTAATGCCGCAGTTTTGTTGAACCCATAATCAAAAGCTTTTTGCAGATTTTTATTGAAATCGGAAATAGATTTTAATTGATTTGTGGTCAGGGAAAAAGTAATTTTATTTTGTTGCAATAGTTGCAAATTGGCAGGTTCCTGATTCCATTTTCGCATATCGCCTAGCGCAATTTCATCAACTAAATAAGGTTCGCTCACATCATAAGCTTTTCTGAAATTTACAGGGATAATGTAAGTTGCATTTGTAGCTTTTATGGCTTCAATATTTTCATATTCGTCACCGCCGCCAACAATTACGTATTGAATACCGTATTCATCGCCCACTTTATCGGCTCGTAAATTATTTTGTTTTCCTCCGGCATCAAATATTTGGACCAAATTTTTGTTTTTATTGATGGCTTCCAAAGATAAATCCTTGTTTTTTGATAAACCTTTTGAATACCAAGAGGCATCGTTATAAACCTGACGAATCAAGGCCATACTGCCCATTAAGGAATTGGGATAAATTTGTTTGGATTTTGCGCTTTTTTTGAACGATAAATACTGTGCCGACCGCGAATCTAAAATGCGATAAGCGTCTGTGGCATTCGGATTTAAAGCAACAAGAAGTCCGTTTCCTCTAATAATTCCGTCCTGAGAATGTGTATTTACAACTCCAAAACCAGCATTTAATAATTCTTCAGCCTGTTTTTTGTCAAATTGAAAAAGGGAAATGGGATCTGTTTCCGGACGAATATGGTCGTTCCAATAATAACCTTCTCGGCTGGCATCATATTGCGGTGCAGTATTTGAATTTCGAAAGTTGGTTTGAACTGCTTTTGGAATTTCAATACCGAAATTTGCATACAAATCAATAAAAGACGGATAAATAGATTTGCCTTTTAAATCAATAACTTGGGCATTTTTAGGAATTGAAACGGTCGGTCCAACATCAACCACTTTTTCATCTTTGATAAGCAAAGTTCCGTTTTCAATAATTTGGGTTGGCGTTACATAAATTTTTGCATTCGTAAATGCATAAGTAGTTGTTTCTGCTGTTTTTACACCTGTATTTGCTGGAAAATATTCCTGGGCATTTATGAAAAATGTATTCAAAAACAATAGCAATAAAACTGTTTTTTTCATTTAAGGAAATTTAAAATTTAGTTAGTATAGTTAATTTTTAACATTTTAAATGTGTTTATGAGCAAGCAATTTAATAAAATATTAACAATTTCATATTACTTAATGAAAAAATAAAAAATTAGGTTTTATTTAAGT
>CAMDPE010000068.1 GCA_945903795.1 Lutibacter flavus
GGCATTATTTACGGACAAGGCGCTTTTACGTTGGCAGAACAATTAAACAAATCGAGATCCGAAGCCAAAGAATTGATCGACAATTATTACAAAACCTTTCCTAAATTAAAAGAATATATTGCCGGTCAGGTTGAATTTGCGCGTGAAAACGGCTATGTGGAAACCATTTTAGGGCGCCGTCGATATTTAAAAAATATCAACTCACAAAATGCCATTGTTCGGTCTGGTGATGAACGAAATGCCGTGAATGCACCAATACAAGGAAGCGCCGCCGATATTATTAAAATTGCAATGATCAATATTTACAAAATGTTGAAGGAAGGAAATTACAAATCGAAAATGCTATTGCAAGTGCATGATGAGTTGGTTTTTGAGGTGCATAAAGATGAGTTGGCAGTTCTAAAACCGAAGATTAAACACGAAATGGAACATGCTATTTCACTTTCCGTTCCTTTAACTGTTGAATTGGGTGAAGGAGAAAATTGGCTGGAAGCACATTAGATAATTAATGATTAAAAATGAAAAATTAATAATTGTTGAATCGTTTAATCGTTTAATCATTTATTTGTTGATGTGTTTTTGTATTTTTGCGCAATGATTAATGTTGTAATTTTTTTATGTTAAATTTATTATTTTCCAGGCGTTTTTCTTTAGTTAAAACTTTTTCAGCAACATTTTTGGCCTTTGCTTTTATTATTAGATTGACGCTTTATATTTGGTCTTTCGACAATATTGAATTTTCATTCTTCAACTTAATCAAAACTTTTGGATTGGGATTTTTATTTGATTTAGGAAGCCTTTCTTATATTATGGCATTTTATTCCGTCTATTTATTAATAGTTCCAAAACAATTTTATGGAAGTAAAGCTGATAAATTTCTTACATATTTCTCTTATTCAATAATTTTATTTTTTATAGTATTTTCATTCTTGGCAGAACTTGCTTTTTGGGAAGAATACCAAAGACGCTTTAATTTTATTGCTGTAGATTATTTATTGTATACCTATGAGGTTATTCAAAATATAAGACAATCATTTCCATTAGAAATAATCATAGTTATATTACTTATTATCACCTTTTTTTCTGTTAAAATAGCCCAAAAGAAAAATGCCTATTATGATACTTTTAATAGCGCTGATTCCTTTTTCACAAAATTAATTCCAGCTTTATTTTGGATACTTATTGTAACCAGTTTCCATTTTAATGTTAAAAATAATGATGCTGAAATATTCACAAATCAATATGAAAATGAAATAACCAAATCAGGCATATATTCATTTTTTGCAGCTTATGATGAAAATGAATTGAATTATAACGATTTTTATAAAACGATAGCTTCTGATAATTCCTTTGATATTATTAGAAATTTAATTCCCTCAAAAGAAGATTCTCTAAGCAAAAACACAAAAAGCATTAACAGATACGTAATTAATAATGGCGAAGAACAAAGACCAAATGTAATTTTTATTGGATTGGAAAGTTTGAGCGCTAAATTTATGACACGTTTTGGAAATGAAAAAAATTTGATTCCATCAATAGACTCTTTAGCCAAAGAATCTATATTTTTCACAAATATTCAAGCTACAGGAACAAGAACTATAAGAGGGATAGAGGCAATTACATTGTCAATTCCGCCAACTCCAGGCATAAGCATCGTTAAAAGAGAAAATAACGAAAATTTATTTACCATTGGTGAAGTTTTTAAACAAAAAGGTTACTCCCGTACTTTTTTTTATGGCGGCGACAGTCATTTTGACAATATGAATACATTCTTTGGCAATAACGGTTTTAATATTGTGGACAGAAAAAATAAACTTCGTATTGATGAGAAAATACCTACCCAAAGAACTCAAATTACAGAAAGTGAAATTACTTTTGAAAATGCTTGGGGTGTTTGCGATGGCGATTTATATGAAAAAGTTTTAAAGGAAGCAGACAAGCAATACAAACTCCAAAAACCCTTCTTTAATCTTGTGATGACAAGCAGCAATCATAAACCTTATACTTATCCAGATGGTGCTGTTGATATTCCTTCAGGAAAAAGTAGAGATGGCGCTTTAAAATATACCGATTGGTCTTTTCGTAAATTTTTTGAAGAAGCAAAAAACAAACCTTGGTTTAAAAATACGGTATTTGTAATTATGGCCGACCACGCTGCCTACAGTGCAGGTAAAACTGAAATTAATGTAGAAAGTTATCATATTCCCGCTTTTATTTTTAACCTGAAAAATAAAAATCCGGAAGAAATAAATAAATTGAGTTCACAAATTGATATTTTCCCTACCCTATTTGGATACTTAAATTGGAGTTATGAATCTAATCTTTTTGGAAAAGACATTACTAAAATGGAGCCAAAAGACGAAAGGGCATTAATCTCTAATCAGCTTAAATTAGGGCTTTTAAAAGGTGATAAGCTACTAATATTAGACAATCATAAGAAACATACATCATATATATGGAATAAGAAAAATAACGAATTAACAACCATAAAAACAGATTCCTTATTTTTAAAAGAAACCATTTCATATTACCAAACCGCTTTTAATTTATTTAAAAACAACGGGTTAAAACTAAGAAAGAAACCCCTAATTTTACCAAAAAAATTAGCCTACAAGGTCAATTAAATTTGATGAAATGTTGAACAAAGTAACCGTTAATTGATTGATGTGTTTATTTGTTTATCTAAAATTGAAAACAATTATAGAACAAATAGGTAGCGTCCGTTCTTACTTGCAACTTTTGACTTTTAAACAGTTGGACAAATACACAAATAAACTTTTTTAAAAACCCTATTTGTTATCATTAAAATAGTTTGTACATTTGCACTCCCTTTTTAGGGAGAAAAAATGAATGTTTAACTATAACAAAGAATTTAATTGTGAGTAAATTAAGTTACAAAACAGTATCAGCTAACAAAAATACCGTTACTAAGGAGTGGGTATTGGTTGATGCAGACGGCCAAACGTTGGGTCGTATAGCTTCTGGAATAGCGATGCTTATCAGAGGTAAATACAAAACCAATTACACGCCTCACGTAGATTGCGGAGACAATGTAGTTGTAATCAACGCCGACAAAATTAATCTAACAGGTAAAAAATGGGGTGACAAAACCTATATTCGTCACACTGGATATCCTGGAGGACAACGATCGTTAACTGCTATTGAAATGTTTGATAAAGACCCAACCCGTCTTGTTGAAAAAGCAGTAAAAGGAATGCTGCCTAAAAACAAATTAGGAAGCGCTCTTTTCAGAAATTTATACGTTTATGCAGGTACTGAGCACCAACAAACAGCTCAAACACCAAGAACCATTAACCTTAACGATCTAAAATAATAATGGAAACAATACACAAAATAGGTAGAAGAAAAACAGCAGTTGCTCGTGTTTATGTTTCTGACGGTACTGGAAGCATTACTATCAATAAAAGAGAATTTAAAAACTATTTTACAACAGCAGCTTTACAATATAAAGTATTACAACCGCTAACTTTAACTGATCACGTTACTTCATTTGACATTAAAGTAAATGTTTTTGGAGGTGGAATCACCGGACAGGCAGAAGCTATTCGTTTGGCACTTTCAAGAGCTATGGTTGAATTAAATGCTGAAAACAGATTGATTCTTAAACCAGAAGGATTGCTTACAAGAGACCCAAGAATGGTTGAACGTAAAAAATTCGGTCAAAAGAAAGCAAGAAAAAAATTCCAATTCTCAAAACGTTAATCGTTTATTTGAATTGCTTCACCAATTTTTTTGGTGGTTCATTGAAATTAAAATTAATAACAAAGTTGTCGTTGATCAGTCAATGATTGACAAAAGTTTAGCATCCAAATAGGTAAGATCGGGTTTCCGCTACTTACCTATTGCTAGCTCAACGGAACGTAAACTAAATAACAAAATGACAAAAATTGAAATTAAAGACTTATTAGACGCAGGTGTGCACTTTGGTCACCTAACAAGAAAATGGAATCCAAATATGGCTCCATACATTTACGGAGAACGTAATGGAATTCATATTATTGACCTTTACAAAACTGCCGCAAAAATTGAAGAAGCTGCTGAAGCACTTCAAAAAATTGCAAATTCAGGAAGAAAAATTCTTTTTGTTGCCACAAAAAAACAAGCAAAAGAAATTATTGCAGAAAAATCTGCCAGCATCAATATGCCATACATCACTGAAAGATGGTTTGGAGGAATGTTGACAAATTTTGTTACCATTAGAAAAGCTGTTAAAAAAATGTCAGTGATTGACAGAATGAAAGTTGATGGTTCTTTTGATGCACTTTCAAAAAGAGAAAAATTACAAATTAACCGTCAAAGAGAAAAATTACAAAAAAACTTAGGTTCTGTTGCTGATATGACTCGTTTGCCAGGCGCCATTTTTGTAATTGACGTAAAAAAAGAACACATTGCAATTGCTGAAGCCAAAAACTTAAACATTCCAATTTTTGCAATGGTTGACACAAACTCTGACCCAAGAGGTTTAGATTATGTTATTCCTTCAAATGACGATGCTTCAAAATCAATCAATAAAGTTTTAGGTTTTATTGTTGATGCTATTGCAGAAGGTTTGTCTGACAGAAAAACAACAAAAGACAAACCAGCTGATGAAATTGAAGCTGACGAAAAAGGAGAATAAACTAAATTAATGTATCACTTTTGAATTTTTAAAATTCAATAAAAAATATTAAATAAAATGGCACAAATTACAGCCGCAGAAGTAAATAATTTAAGAAAAGCTACCGGAGCAGGCATGATGGATTGCAAAAATGCACTTGTTGAAGCTGAAGGAGATTTAGACAAAGCAATTGAAATTTTGCGTAAAAAAGGTCAAAAAGTTGCTGCAAACAGAGCTGACAGAGATTCTAGTGAAGGTGCTGTTATCGCTAAAGTTAACGATGATAATACCGTTGGTGTAATCGTTTCTTTAAACTGCGAAACAGATTTTGTTGCTAAAAACGACGCATTTGTTGCTTTAGCCACCAAATTCGCTGAGATTGCAATTGACTATAATTCAAAAGAAGATTTTTTAAATGCTGACTTTGGAGGAATGACTGTTGCAGAAAAATTAATTGAGCAAACTGGCGTTATCGGTGAAAAACTGGAAATTGGCGCTTTTGAAAAAGTGACTGGCAAATTTGTAGGTTCTTACATTCACGCAGGAAATAAAATTGCTGCTGTTACCGCATTGTCTGACAATGTTGACGGCGCAAGTGTTGTTTCAAGAGACATTTCTATGCAAGCTGCTGCAATGGGTGCAAAAACGTTGTCTTACAAAGATTTCGATCCTGAATTTGTTGCTTCAGAAACTGAAGCCAGAATTGCAGTGATAGAAAAAGAGAATATTGAACTTGGCCGATTGGGAAAAACCCTTAAACATGTGCCAACGTACATTTCAAGAATGCAATTGACAGATGATATTATTGAGAAAGCAAAAGAAGATTTGAAAGCTGAATTGAAAGCTGAAGGGAAACCTGAAGCAATTTGGGATAAAATTCTTCCGGGGAAATTAGAAAGATTTCTTTCTGACAACACTACTTTAGACCAAGAACTTTGTCTTTTGGACCAAGTTTTTATTAAAGACGACAAACTAACAGTTGCTGATTACGTTAAAACAATTGGCGTAACTGTAACAGACTTTAAAAGAGTTTCGTTGGCATAATAACCAATAGTTTAAATTTAAAAAAACTCGCTTTTCAGCGAGTTTTTTTGTTTTGTATAGTAAACAAAATTAAGGTTCAAATTAATTTGACTTAATTTTTACTGTGCGATAACAATGCCTTTTTACTTCTACAATATTTCTTATATTTGCATAAGTTTTAAAAAATTATGGCCTACAAAAGAATTCTGCTAAAATTAAGTGGTGAAGCACTTATGGGCGATCACCAATACGGTATAGATCCAAAACGTTTATCGGCTTATGCTGAAGAAATCAAAAAAATTGTTGAGAACGGAATTGAAGTCGCCATTGTTATTGGTGGCGGAAATATTTTTAGAGGAGTTTCCGGTGCCAGTAACGGCATTGACAGAGTTCAGGGAGATTATATGGGAATGCTCGCCACCATTATTAACGGATTGGCCTTACAAAGCGCCATTGAAGCCATTGGCATAAAAACCAGGTTACTTACTGCCATTAAAATGGAACAGGTTGCAGAGCCTTTTATCAAAAGAAGGGCGGTTCGCCATTTGGAAAAAGGACGGGTAGTTATTTTTGGTGGAGGAACAGGAAATCCGTATTTCACAACAGATACAGCGGCAGTTTTAAGAGCCATAGAAATTGGAGCCGATGTGATTTTAAAAGGAACACGCGTTGATGGAATTTATACCTCAGACCCAGAAATAAATAAAGATGCCATAAAATTTGACACCATTACCTTTAAAGATGTTTTAAGCAAAGGATTAAAAATAATGGATACAACTGCATTTACATTAAGCCAGGAAAATAATTTACCCATTATTATTTTTGATATGAATGTTGCCGGAAATTTAGAAAAAGTGATTTCCGGAGAAAATATCGGGACAAAAGTAGATAAATAAAGATATAATATACAGTTACCAATTATGGATGAAGAATTAGACTTTATTATTGATGGCACAAAAGAATTAATGCAAAATTCAATTTTGCATTTAGAAAAAGAGTTCAGAAACATCAGGGCGGGAAAAGCAAGTCCAGCCATGTTAGGCAATGTTAACGTTGATTATTACGGCTCGCAAACACCATTGTCCCAAATTGCAAACGTAAGCACTATGGATGCCCACACCATTACAGTTCAGCCTTGGGAAAAAAATATGTTGCACGGTATAGAAAAGGCTATTATGCTCGCCAATTTAGGATTTAACCCAATGAATAATGGGGATATTATCATTATCAATGTTCCGGTTTTAACAGAAGAAAGAAGAAAAGAACTTTCAAAACAAGCCAAAGTTGCCACTGAATTTGCAAAGGTTAGTATCAGAAATGGCCGAAGAGAAGCGATGAGTGATATAAAAAAAACGGAAGCTTCTGAAGATATGAAAGCCAATGCAGAAGCCAGTATTCAAAAATTAACTGACTCTTTTATTGTTGAAGTTGACAATCACTATAAAATTAAAGATCAGGAAATTATGAAAGTTTAATTTTTTTAAAAGTTAAACTTATCAAAAAAAATCTAAGCACTCTAATGGGTGCTTTTTTATTCCTATATATTTGTTCTTGATAATTGAAAAAAATTAAATGAAACACCTTCTTTACTTATTATTGCTATTTCCATTATTATCTATCTCTCAAAACCAAATCCAAGGGATTATATTGGACAGCAAAACCAATCAGTCGTTGCCATTTGCCACAATTACAACTTCGGGAAATTTTGGAACATTGACTGATATTGATGGAAAATTTTCCATAAAAGCACAAAAAACAATCACCCAAATCAGCATTTCATATATTGGATATGAATCTGTGATAGTTCCAATTTCAAAAAATGAGAAGTTTTTAAAAATAGCTTTAAACCCAAAAATTGAAAGTTTAAAAGAAGTTCAAATTGTAGCCAGAGAAAATCCGGCACTTCAAATCATTAGAAATACGATCAAAAATAAATCGAAAAATGATATTGAAAAATCTTTAAATTCATTCAAATTTAATACCTACAATAAAATATTAGTCACGGCAAATCCTGATTCCATAACAGGTGAAATCGATTCTGTTTTTGTATTAAAAGATGGCCGAAAGAAATTCAAAGCGTTGGATTCTTCAAATTTCAAATTCAAAAAAGAGATTGATAAATCGCACTTATACATTTCAGAAAAAATTTCTGAATTTCAATTTCAAAAAGGAAAAGGCAAAAAAGAAGTGGTAATGGCTTCAAGAATGGCAGGTTTAAAACAACCCATTTATGAATTATTGGCAGTGACATTTCAGGATTTTTCTTTTTACAATGAGTTTTACGTTTTGGCAGGAACAAAATATATCAACCCTATTGCAGACAATGCTTTAAAAACCTATAATTATAAAATATTGGATACCGTAAAAACGGAATCAGGGAATTCAATTCTGATCTATTTTAAGCCTAAAGAACGACAAGAAACCCTTGGAATTGAAGGAGTTTTATATATCGATACCCAAAGTTTTGCCCTCACAAAAGCCATTGCCGAGCTAAAAGGAATGGTAAATGTGAAAGCAACCCAAAATTACAGCTACATCAAACCAAACAATAGTTGGTTTCCGCAAGAAATGGATGTGATTTTAAAAAAGGGGGACAATAATATACCTATTTCACTATTTGGCGGCTCCATAAAATTTGGCGAATCTAAAAAAAATGACTCCATAGTAACGACAAAAACCAAAGGCGAAAGCGATATTACCTATTTCATTTCAAAAGCTACAAATTCAGACATAGAAATAAATACCCCAATTGTTGTAAAAAGCGCCGCACCAACCATACAATTTAACGATGATGCAGCGAAAAAAAAGGAAGACTTTTGGGACAAATACAGAACTGATTCAATAACTGAAAGAGGAAAAAATACTTACAAAATGTTAGATAGTATTGTTGAAGTTGAGGGTGATGACATAGAGAAAAAAATTAATATTGCTAGAAATATGCTAAAAGGCATCTATCCCACCAAATATATCAATTTAAATCTGGGAAAAATCATCAATTTTAACAATTATGAAGGATTCAGACTTGGATTTGGCGGAGAAACAAATTCGAACTTTTCAAATACCTTTAAACTGGAATCTTATTTGGCATATGGGACAAAAGATGCTGATTTTAAATATACATTAGGCACCTCATTCCGTTTAAACAAAAACACAAATACCTGGCTTGGCGCAAATTATACCAACGACTTAAAAGAAGCGGCTTCCACAGACTATATTGCAATAAATACATCGTTTAGTTTGTTGAATTTAAGAAATTTATATATTGACCAGTTTTACAATTATAAAACGCTGAGTGTAGATTTAAAGCATGACATTCGCCCCAATTTAGAAGCAGAACTTCAGTTAAGCAGCGGGGATTACAAGCCGATGTTCGATTATCAGTATATTTCTTCCGATAAAAATTTATTAGATTACCGTTTAACAACAGCAATTTTCGGATTCCAGTACAGTCCCAAAAGTACCTACATGAATTCGCCGATCGGGAAATTAACCATCAAAAATGAATTTCCAAAATTTACATTTCAGCTAACAAAAAGTTTTGAAAATATATTGGACAGCGATTTCAACTTTACACAAGTAAATTTTAGGGTTACACATCAAATTAAACGCCTTCAAAAGTCAACCACTTTTATAGAAGCAGAAGGAGGAATTGTTTTGGGTGATGCGCCAATCTCACATTTATTTAATGCAACGCCCAATGGTTCTTTCAAAAATCCTTGGGCAAAAAGAATCGGATTTGCAAGTAACAATAGTTTTGAAACCATGGGTTTTAACGAATTTATTTCAGACCGGTTTGCTGCAATTCATATCAAACACGCTTTAAAACCTTTTACTTTCGGACCAAAATTTAAACCGCAGTTAATTTTTGCGACAAGTGCTGCTATTGGAGACATTGACAACCCAATGTACCATAACGGATTGGCGTTTAAAAGTTTAAAAAATGGGTATCTGGAAAGCGGGATTGAGTTAAAAAGTTTGTTTAAAGGTATTGGAATTAGCTCATTTTACAGATACGGGGCCAACAGCAATGCGGAATGGAGCGATAATTTAGCGGTAAAATTGACCTATAAAATTAGTCTGGGATTTAATTAATCAAATCTATTTAGGACAATCTATTTTAATATCTTTGCAGAAATTTTTTTGAATGGATTTTTGGACAAGGCTTACGCGTTTTATTTTAAAGAGAAGATATCTAATATTAGTTATCATTGCCGGTTTCACTTATTTTTTGGCTACACAAATGCAATATATGCGCATTTCGTCCACAGAAGCCAATTTACTTCCTGAAGATCATAGCGTTAACATAGAATACAATAAGTTTCTGAAACTTTTTGGTGAAGAAGGTAATCTGATCATTTTAGCAGTTGAAGACTCAACCCTTTTTACGCCAAAAAACTTTAACGACTGGAATCACTTAACCAAAAAGTTAAACAATTATTCAGAAGTCGACTTTACAGTTGCCATTGGTGATATTAAGGAACTCAAAAAAAACGATGAGCAAGAAAAATTCGATTTTGTACCACTCTACAATGAGGAACCGAAAACCCAGGAAGAAATTTTAAAAATTAAGACAGAACTTTTTGAAAATCTGCCTTTTTACGACAACATATTGTTCAATAAAAAAACAGGAACAATAAGATCTGTCATTTATTTAAAGAAAGATATTGTAAACACACCGGCGCGTAAAGATTTTATTTTCAACGTGTTAAATCCAGCCATTGAAAAATTTGAAGCAGAAAGCAATATAGATGTCCGTGTTTCGGGAATGCCTTATATCCGCACTATGAATTCCCAAAATATCATAGATGAAATTGGGTTGTTTGTTGGTTTGGCATTGGGAGTCACCTCTTTAATCTTCTTTTTCTTTTTCCGTTCCATCAGGGCAACAATGATTACACTTTTGGTGGTAACCATTGGGGTAATATGGGCCTTCGGATTTATAGGTTTATTCCGATACGAAATTTCGGTTTTGATGGCTTTAATTCCGCCTTTAATCATTGTAATTGGAGTACCAAATGCCATATTTTTGATAAATAAATATCAGCAGGAAGTAAAAAAACATGGGAATCAGGCAAAATCATTGCAACGGGTAATTTCAAAAGTTGGGAATGCCACTTTAATGACCAATGTTACCACCGCTTCCGGATTTGCAACATTTATTTTTACCAAAAGTCAACTTTTAAGAGAGTTTGGTATTATCGCTTCCATTAACATTTTATGCATCTTTTTAATTGCTTTATTCGTTATTCCTATTATATATAGTTTTATGCCTTTGCCAAAAGAAAAGCATTTAAAACATTTGGAACGAAGATGGATTGAATCTTTTGTAAAATGGATGGAATCTATTGTGAGAAATCATAGAATTATCGTTTATACCACAACAATTTTATTGATTATCGTAAGTATGATTGGCATTTTTATGATAAGAGTTTCAGGAAGTTTGATTGAAGATATGCCAAAAGGCGAACAATTTTTTAAAGATATTGTCTTTTTTGAAGAAGAATTTGGCGGCATTATGCCTTTGGAAATAATTATTGACACCAAAAAAGAAAAAGGTGTGATGAATTTGGGTACGCTGAAGCGAATGAATGAACTGGAAGAAACGATTGAAGAAATTCCCCAGTTATCAAAACCAATTTCCGTTCTTAATATTATAAAATATTCAAAACAAGCTTTTTACGGCGGAAATCCAAAATTTTATCAGTTACCAACCAATCAGGAAAAAAATTGGATTTTATCATACGCCAAAAATGCAACTTCCAACACCAATTTACTGGACAGTTATGTTGATTCTACAGGAAGATATGCAAGAATCACAACTTTTATGAAGGATATTGGCACCGATAAAATGGAAGTTATTGAAGAGCGTCTGCAACAAAAAATAGACAAAGAATTTCCAAAAGAAAATTACAGTGTAACAATGACCGGTAAAGCATTGGTGTTTTTAAAAGGAACCAATTATTTAATCCATAATTTGGTTATTTCACTTTCGCTGGCTATTTTTCTGATCGCAATTTTTATGGCATTTCTGTTTCGCTCTTTTAAAATGATCTTAATTTCGTTAATTCCCAACATTTTTCCGCTGTTAATTACCGCTGGTTTAATGGGGTATTTAGGAATCCCAATAAAACCTTCAACTATTTTGGTATTTAGCATTGCCTTCGGAATTTCGGTCGATGATACCATTCACTTTTTGGCCAAATATCGTCAGGAGCTAAAAATTAATAACTGGAGAATAAAACAATCGGTATATAATGCCTTGCGGGAAACTGGCGTTAGCATGTTTTATACCTCTATTGTCTTATTTTTCGGATTTTTGGTATTTACCGCTTCAAGTTTTGGAGGCACAATAGCTTTGGGCGGTTTGGTATCCATAACCTTATTATTTGCGATGGTTTCTAACTTATTACTACTTCCGTCATTATTGCTTTCGTTGGAAAAAAACATTGCAAACAAGGAAGATTTTAAAGAGCCAACCATTGCCATTCTTGATTCTGAGGATGAAAGCAATGATAAATAAGGACAAAAAAGCCGAAGGAGGTGCATTTAATTTGATGTTGATTATTTGGATTTCTTTTTCAAACAGCCAAAACTTCACATAAATTATTTTTCAAAACTTATGAAATATCAAAATGAATTCTCCCTTCGGGGGTTAGGGGCATTTTGACTTTTTAAATATCAATTGAAACCGTATCTTTGCAGCGCTAAAAATTTAGAATATGACAAGAAGCACAGTGGCTGAACTATTAAATTCAACCAATTTTTCACAAGAAGTAAACCTTAAAGGTTGGGTTAGAACATTTAGGGCAAATCGTTTTATTGCGCTAAATGACGGATCAACCATTCATACCATTCAATGTATTGTTGATTTTGAAAATACTGATGAACGCATTTTAAAACGAATCACAACAGGTGCTGCAATTTCAATAAAAGGAATATTGACAGAAAGCTTAGGGAAAGGCCAAAATGTTGAAATTCAAATTTCAGAAATTGAAATTTTAGGCGATTCAAATCCAGAAGAATATCCTATTCAGCCAAAAAAACACAGTTTTGAATTTTTACGTGAAAATGCACATTTACGCATAAGAACAAATACTTTTAGCGCTGTAATGCGCGTGCGATCGGCATTGAGTTTTGCCGTTCATAAATACTTTATCAAAAATGGCTTTTACAATTTTCATGCGCCAATAATTACGGGATCAGATGCTGAAGGTGCAGGAGAAATGTTCAATGTCACCACGCTTGACACCAACAATCCGCCAAGAAATGAAGCTGGAAAAATTGATTATTCCAAAGATTTCTTCGGAAAACTGACGAATTTAACCGTGTCTGGCCAATTGGAAGCTGAAACCTACGCGATGGCTTTGGGGAAAGTATATACTTTCGGACCAACTTTTAGGGCCGAAAACTCAAATACAACACGTCATTTGGCCGAATTTTGGATGATTGAACCCGAAGTGGCTTTTAATAATTTAGATGACAATATGGATCTGGCAGAAGATTTTATCAAATCTGTTATTTCTTATGTTTTAAAAAACTGTAAAGACGATTTGGCATTTTTAAATGATAGATTGGCGGATGAAGATAAGTTGAAACCAGCATTGGAACGCAATGAAATGAGCCTTATTGAAAAACTGAATTTCATTGTTGAAAATAATTTTATTCGTGTCAGTTATACGGAAGCCATCGATATTTTAAAAAATTCAACACCAAACAAAAAGAAAAAATTCCAATATTTAATAGAGGAATGGGGCACCGATCTTCAAAGTGAACACGAACGTTTTTTAGTTGAGAAACACTTTAAATGTCCGGTAATTTTATATGATTATCCAGCAAAAATAAAGGCCTTTTACATGCGTTTAAATGATGATGGTAAAACGGTAAGAGCGATGGATGTGTTGTTCCC
>CAMDPE010000069.1 GCA_945903795.1 Lutibacter flavus
TTGGATTTCTTCTTGATTATCCGAAGATTGTAGCGTTGAAGCACTTTCAGGTATCGTATTCTCAATTTCATCAACTGTTGAATTTGATTCTTCCGTTTTTAATTCATTTTTGATAATTTCCTGAATTTCAGAAACATGTGATGTTGAAGTAATTTCGTCAACTGGCAATTTGTTGTCATCGTCTAACATATAAAAATGTTTAAGGTTCGTTAATTATATTCATTAATAATTTTAAAAACAGCACTTTACCTAAAGATTGCTTCCTTAAGAGATGTGAATTTTAATGAAAAGTTGCGTAAATTTAGGCAATTCTTTTTACGAATTCCATATTTCCCACGCTTTTTCCGCTTGCAATTCAAGCATTTCCAATCCGTTTTTAATACTGGCACCGTGTTTTTTACCTTTTTGTAGAAATTTTGTTTCTGCTGGGTTGTAAATCAAATCGAATAATAAGTGCTTGTCTGATAAATATTGATATGGAATCGCAGGTGCGTTTTCAATATTTGGATGCGTTCCAACAGGCGAGCAATTAACAATTATTGAAAAGTCACCCATAATTTCTGCATCCAGCATTTCATAGGTAAGCATATTCTCCGCCTCATTTCTTGACACAAATTTATAGTCGATGTTTAATTTTTTAAAGACATAAGCAATGGCCTTAGAAGCGCCTCCGGTTCCCAGAATTAAAGCTTTTTTGTGATGGCTTTTTAACAAAGGTTCTATTGATTTTTGAAAACCGTGCGCATCAGTATTGTATCCCACAAGCTTATTGTCATCAGTAACTTTTATGGTATTGACGGCACCAATTTTTTGGGCTTCAGGATCAACTTCATCCAAATATTTTATGATGGCTTCTTTATAGGGAATGGTAACATTCAAACCCCTAAATTCATCTTCACGATGGTATAATAAAAAAGGAAATTCTTCTATTTCAGGAATATCAAAATTGTAATATTGATAATTTTCTAAACCTAATTTTTTAAATTTTTCCTGAAAATAATTCCTGGAAAAAGAATAGGAAATATCTTTTCCTATAATGCCAAATTTTGTACGATTATTCATTGTTATATTCTTTACGTTCAGATCCATATTTATCTATTAAAAGCACCAGTAAAGCACCCACAAAAATGAAGAATATGGCAATCCAGGTTTCCTGTTGCGAAAAATCAGGCATATATCTTTTATAATTTTCAATCACTTTATCGCCATTGATATCGAGCAATGTTTTTCCATTTACAATTTTATACACTTCCATTTTCCATGGCCAAACAATACCTAAAGAACCCGCTATAAAACCAATAATTAAGGAAGTAACTATTTGATGCCACCGTTTTAACACATAGCCCAAAATATGGGAAATAACCACCAAACCAAAACCTGAACCAAGGGTAAATACCATAATGATTTTAAGATATCTTATCCGTGAGGCACTGTCCATAAAACTAAAATCGCCCGTAAAAACGTCAATAATGGTTTTATATAACATGGTTACAGAATCTACCAGAAGCAACACATAATTACCCATTAAAATTAAAATAAACGATCCCGAAAGACCCGGTAACGTCATTCCTATAACCCCAACTATTCCGCAGAAAAACACAAACCACAAGTTGTCATTTTCTTTGGCAGGACTCATAAAGCTAATGGCGATTCCTATTGCAATTCCTATTACCATAGAAATTATATTGCTTCTGCTCCAGTCATTAAAATCTTTTGAAATATAGTAGATTGAACCAATGATCATACCAAAAAAAGCACTCCAAACGTACAGCTCGTAATATCTTAAAAAATAATCCAACAACAACGAAACGCTAAAATAACTAAAAACACTACCGCCCATCACAAGCAATAAAAAGGTTCCGTTTACATAAAAATAAAAGCTTTTAAACCGCCTGTTATAAAGCAATAAAAACGCTTTATAATTTATTTTTCTAAACGAATAAATTAACTCTTCATAAAAACCAAACACAAATGAAACCATGCCTCCGGAAACTCCTGGAACTTTATTTGCAAGTCCCATGGAAAGTCCTTTTATAAAAAGCAAAATCTTGTCTAAAAAGCTGCGGTTTCTTGCCATATTTTATGCTTTATTAGAAATATTGGCAAGTTTTTCCAATAATAAAATTACTGCTATACCCGTGATTGCCAAAATAATGGACATCATTAATTGCGGATCTCCCTGATAGGAAAAAGGCGAAACACTTTGTTCGTTGAAGGGTACCTCTATTCCATGAGAATTTACACGCGTGTTAAGCGTTTCTTTCCAAGGCCATATTTTGTTTAATGAGCCCAAAATAAAACCAGTTAATACAGCCAAAGTATAATTTTTATGATGGTCAAACAACCAACGTAATACTTTTGAAAACGACAATATCCCAACAATAGCGCCAAAAACTACAACAGCGAGCAATTGAAAATTTCTATTGTGAATGGCATCCAAAACAGGTTTGTAAGCGCCCAAAAGAACCAATATAAAAGAACCTGAAATACCTGGTAAAATCATAGCACAAATGGCCAAGGCACCGGCAAAAAAGTAAAACAGCAGCGAAGAACTTTCAGAAATCGCAGGATGTAACGTGGTGATAAAATAGGCTGCAAAAGCACCTAAAACAAATAAAATTATAGTGGGAACATTCCATTTTTCAATTTGTTTGCCAACAAATAATATACTTGCTAAAACCAATCCAAAAAAGAAGGACCAAACCAAGATTGGTTTGTTTTCGAGCAACCAGGAAATAAGTTTGGCCAATGAAACGATGCTAATAAAAATTCCCGACAAGAGCGCTAACAAAAAATTACCGTTCAAGGCTTTCCAGGCAGACTTAATTCCTTCCTTTTTCAGCAATTTTAAATTGGAAATATTAATACCGCTTATGGAGGACAATAACTCTTCATAAATACCGGAAATAAATGCTATTGTTCCGCCGGAAACACCAGGTACCACATCGGCTGCGCCCATAGCAACGCCTTTAAGCAAAATGATGAAATAATCAATAAATTTTCTTTGTTGCATTTGACGTTAAAAGTTATTGGGCAAATGTAACATTTTTATCATTAAATTTATTTGTATTGGTTTATTATATCCTTTACTTTTTGCAGTTTATAAACTTCAGGAAAAAGTTCTTTGATGATAGAATGATATTCATAATCAATAGCCAACGCATCTTTTAAGTGCATGGTTGCTTTTGGGTAATTTTTAAATTTAAAATACAAACTGGCAAGCCTGTATTCTATTTCTGCAAAATCGTCAAAATACAATTTAGCTTTCAATAAATTTGTTAAAGCATCATCATATTCGCCTAAAAAACACAATACATCACTCAATCCAACCCAAATCACCAAATCCAGATCTTGCAATAAAATACATTGTTGAAATGCAATCACGGCTTCTTCAAAATAGTTTAGTTTTAAAGTAATTTCGGCATATTTTCGCCAATAAATTGAATTTGACTCATCAATTTCAATGGCTTTATTCAAATAAAATAGCGCTTTATCGTATTTTTTACTTTTAATATGCAAATTGGCAATGGCAACCCAGCCTTTGTCCAACAGCGGATCTTCCTGAACGGCTTTTTTGTAATATTTTAAGGCTAAAGTCGATTTTTTTAATTTTTCATAACATTCCCCAATTCTAAAAAAAACGAAAGAAGTTGGGTCATCAAATTTTATGGTAATCTTATAATTTTCTATAGCTTCATCAAAACGGCTCAATTCTTCTAAAGTTTTTGCCTTTTCAAGGTAAGCGCCAACAAAATATTCATCAATTAATACGGCAAAATCAAAAGCGCGCAAGGCTTCGGTATAGTTTTCCACAATAAAATATTGTCGACCTAATTGATGCCAGGCAATTTCACTGTAAGGATCTTTATTGATATAGTTGTTCAAATATTCTGTTGCTTCCAGATGCTTATTTTGCATATCAAAACAATAAATCACATTGTAAAGTGCAGAATAATCTTCAACATCGGCTTCCAAACATTTCGAAAAATTAGACAAGGCTTCATCAAAATCATCCAAATACAAATATTCCATCCCAAGCAAGGAATAAATATCGGCTTCATCATCAGTATGAGTCAAAGCAATTTTCAACAAAGAAATCGCCTTTAAATGATTATCCTTTTTTGAAAATATACTTGCCTGTTGCACATAAATTTCGTCGTTGGCAGGTTCTATGGCCTGTAATTCTTTTAACAGTGCCGTTGCCTTTTCGTATTCTTCATCAAAAATCATTAATTCTGCCTGTAATAATTTTAACATCACAGAATTTGGGTGTTGCTTTAGTCCTAAATTAATTGCTTTTTTGGCCAAAGAATTTTTGCCGGAGTCTAGATAATAATGCACAATTTCCTCAAACTCAACAGAGTCGAAAAAATAAACACTATTGGTTTTTAGCATTGATTCAAATTTTGATAGCGATATGTTATTTTCTTTTGGGGTTAAATCCATAATAAAAGTTTCCTATTTAGTGCTACATTAAAATTACGGGAACAAAGTAATATATTAAAAATAACTTCTAAATGTTTTTAACAAATTAATTAACAAAATGCTTTATATTTGTATTCCAAACAATGTTTGGTACATTATGAGTAAAAAAATACTGCTTAGCTCAAAAGAAATTCACATCATTTTACACAGATTGGCCTGTCAATTAATTGAAAATCATACCAATTTTGAAAATACCGTGCTGATAGGAATTCAGCCAAGAGGCACTTATTTGGCAGAACGTTTAGTTTCTATTTTGGAAAATGATTATCTAATTCCAAACGTGAAATTGGGCTTGCTGGACATTACTTTTTATCGCGATGATTTTAGACGCCGAGAAACGCCTTCCGAAGCAAATAAAACCAATATCAACTTTATTGTGGAAGATAAAAAAGTGGTTTTTATTGACGATGTGCTTTTTTCAGGAAGAAGTATTCGTGCCGCACTAACTGCCATTCAATCTTTTGGAAGGCCTACTGAAATAGAACTTTTAGTACTCATTGACAGAAGGTTTAGCCGTCATTTGCCTATTCAGCCTAATTATAGAGGAAGACAGGTCGATGTTTTTGACGAAGAAAAAGTAACCGTGCACTGGCAAGAAAAAGATGGTAAAGATGCCGTATATATTGTAAATAAATAATTATGAGTCAGTTAAGCGTAGAGCACCTTTTAGGAATAAAACACATAAACAAGGCTGATATTGATTTGATATTTAAAACAGCCGACCATTTTAAGGAAGTGATTAACAGGCCCATTAAAAAAGTGCCTTCGCTTCGTGACATTACCATTGCCAACCTGTTTTTTGAAAACAGTACAAGAACAAGGCTATCTTTTGAATTGGCAGAAAAAAGGCTTTCTGCAGATGTCGTTAATTTTTCGGCAAGCCAGTCTTCCGTCACAAAAGGAGAAACCCTTATTGATACCGCAAACAATATTTTATCGATGAAAGTTGATATTATTGTCATGCGGCACCCAGCTGTTGGCGCCTGTGATTTTTTATCGCAGCATGTAAATGCTAAAATAGTGAACGCCGGCGACGGCACTCACGAACATCCAACTCAGGCATTACTCGACTCTTTTTCCATTCGTGAAAAATTGGGCAGTGTTGAAGGTAAAAAAATTGTGATTGTGGGCGATGTGTTGCATTCCCGCGTGGCGCTTTCAAATATTTATGCCCTAAAATTACAAGGTGCCGAAGTAAAAGTTTGCGGACCTAAAACATTGATTCCTAAATACATTGAGAGTTTGGGCGTAAGTGTGGAATTTGATATTAAAAAAGCGTTGGAATGGTGCGATGTGGCTAATGTGTTGCGCGTGCAAAACGAACGTATGGAAATTAATTATTTCCCTTCAACCAGAGAATATGCGCAACTTTTCGGTATCAATAAACCGCTTCTCGACTCTTTAAGTAAGAAAATTTTAATTATGCATCCTGGACCAATCAACAGAGGTGTTGAATTGACAAGCGAGGTTGCCGACTCCGTTGACCAGTCCATTATCCTGAATCAGGTAGAAAATGGTGTGGCCATCCGTATGGCTGTCATTTATTTATTGGCGCAACAAATTGAACGAAATTAGTTATGGTTGTCACTAAAAATAAAACATATACTCACATAAAGCCAACTCAAATTTCAGTAGGTCAGTTCTTTGAAGAACTTAAGGAACGTCACAAAGAATTTAAAGGAGAACAGTTAATAATTGATTTTTCTGACAAAATTAACATAGAAATTAAAGAAATTTTATTATTTTTGAAGTTGAGTGTGCAACACAGAAAAAATGGTACAAGTTTTGTACTGGTTTGTGAGGGTATATCAATTGATGATTTACCAGACGAATTAAATGTTGTTCCAACGTTTAACGAAGCTTTAGACATCCTTGAAATGGATGCTATTGAACGGAATTTAGGATTTTAAAACCAATTGGCTTATTGATGAAAAAACTACTTTTAATTACTTTTTTACTGTTTTTCTCATTTACTTTTGCGCAACAATCCGAGAAAAACAATGTGGATCCTGACAAAAATATACCACAGGTAACGCTGCTGTCTGTTTCCGCTTACCCAAATCCATTTATTTCAGACACCAATATTAATTTTAGGTCTGTAAAAGCGCAAACTATTGTGTTTTCGGTGAAAAATTTGTTGGGAACAACTGTGTATGAAGAGCGAATTGATGCTTCATCAGGCAATAACACCATTGCTTTTAACAGAAATAATTTAGCCAAAGGCATGTACATTTATTCTTTGCAAACAGATGTTGAGATTGTCTCCAAAAGATTGATCATTAAATGAGTTTGAAACTCACGATTTTAGGCTGTCATTCTGCAACACCACGCGTAAATGCGCATCCTACTGCACAATATTTAGAAATCAAAAATCATCATTTTTTAATTGATTGTGGTGAAGGCACCCAAGTTCAATTGCGCAAATACAGCGTTAAATTCTCCAAAATTAAACACATATTCATTTCTCATTTACACGGTGATCATTTTTACGGATTGGTGGGATTAATTTCAACTTTCAGATTGCTGAACCGTGAAGCCGAATTACATATTTACGGACCAAAAGGCCTGAAAGAAATTATTACTTTACAATTAAAACTCTCCAATTCGTGGACGCAATATCCCTTGCTTTTTCACGAGTTAAATTCAACTGAAAGCGAGCTTATTTTTGAAGACGCCAATGTTGAAGTGCATACGATTCCTTTAGATCATAGAGTGTACACGAACGGATTTTTATTCAAGGAAAAACTGGGGGAACGCAAATTAAACGTAAATGCTATTACAAAATTCAAAGAAATTGAAATTTGCGATTACCAAAATTTAAAAAACGGCAGGGATTATATTTTACAGAACGGCAACGTCCTAAAAAACGAAACCCTGACTTTTGATCCCGCTTTGCCTTTAACTTACGCTTTTTGCAGTGATACCGCTTATTATCCCGAAATTGCGCCAATCATAAAAAACGCTACCTGCTTGTACCATGAAGCCACTTTTTTAAAAGACAAAGAAGCACTTGCAATCACAACCAAACACGCCACCGCAGCGCAAGCTGCACAAATAGCGCAGTTGGCGCAGGTGAACCAATTAATTATTGGCCATTACAGCGGCCGCTATAATAATATTGAGGACTTTAAAACAGAAGCCCGGGAATTTTTTGAAAATACCCATTTGGCCGTAGAGGGAAAAGTTTTTGAAATAGCTTAATTATCGATTACACAACTTTTAATTATTCAAATCATTTTACCAAAACGCCAAAAACTTTAACGCATAAAAAAACCTCCCTTTTTCAAGGGAGGTTTTTTAATATTTTGTTAATTACCAATTAAATTTCTGAAAGAGTGTAAGTAATAGTAACTGTATCTGAATTGTCAAATTTTAAATCAGCATAATTAATTGCTGCACTTGTGGCATAATCAAGTTGGTAAGTTAATTTGTGACCATTATTTGCTCCATCTTCAGTGTAAGCACTTCCAACTCCTGTTACAATTTCTTGAGCAGTACCTGATAAAGTAATGGCACTTCCATTTGCTGTTCCAACTGTTCCTTCTCCATTTCCTGCATCTTCAGCAGCAAGTACTGTTAATTTTAATCCTGCAGGTACAGTTCCATCAGTAATAGAAACTTTTACATTTCTAGTAGAAGTCCCAGAAACAATAGATGAATAATTGATCCAAATATCAGAATTAGTTGCAGCGTCTCCAAAAGTCATTGGTTTACCTGCTTCTGATGGTGCAGTTCCTTCTAAAATAATGTCTGTAGATGCACCTGCAGCAAATTCAAGATCCAATAAAGCAACTTCTGCTATTTTAATAGCAACGGTGTGTGTGGCTTCATTAGTGTCTTGTGCAAAAGAAGCATTGGCAGATAAAACGATGACAGCGGCGAAAAATAATTTTTTTAAATTCATGTGGATTGTTTTTAAATTGTTTGTTTTGTTATTAATTTTTTTTGTTATTTCTTATTGATGGTACAAATGTAGGTTAGCATCAAAACTTATATTTCAAAAAATAGGCGGATAAACCTTAAGTGTCGATGAACGGCAGGTTTCTTTAGATAAATAAATTTAACGGCAGTTGAACTCTATGAAATGTTGGTCGGGAATTTGTAAAAAAACAGCAGGATTATTGGCCAATTTGGCTTTTATGAAGAAAAAGATTGCACAATTCAACGATAGGTAACCCCGAGCAGACGGGATAGCTATAGGGTCGAAGGGAAACGTATCAACAATTTGTCACCCTGAGCGCACCCGATAGCTATCGGGTCGAAGGGCAACATATTAACTTATCAACGTTTTAACAATAAAAAAAACACCATCCTAAAAAATTTCTTTGGAAATAGTGTCTTTTTCAATTAAGAAACTAAACTAAAATTAAATTAGTTGTCGGATAAGGTATAATTAATCACCAAGGTATTACTTTGGTCGGAATCCAAATTGGCATAAGCGTTTGGTGCATCGCTCAATTTTAGGCTATATTGTACATTGTTGCCTTTATTGGCGCCTGAACCGGTATAAGCGCTTCCAATATCGGTGATAATGGTAAGCGGATTTTCGGTAAGCTCTTGGGTGGTGCTAATCGGTTTCCCCATAGTTCCTGCACCTGCGCCCATATCTTTCGCCACTTTAACATAAAGCTTTACGCCGGCAGGAATCGTTCCTTCAGAAATTCGAATGCTGATATCCCTACTTGGTTGTGACTGTGAGCCGATAATGGAAGAATAATTGATCCAAACGTTGTTGTTGGTATCTTCAAAGTTTAAAGGATTTCCTGCTTCAATAACGGTAGTGTTTCCTAAAGAAACAGCTGAATTTGAATAAACATTGATTAAGGCAACTTCGGGTATTTGTAAATTTATTTTGTGGCTGCCAATAGTCTCTTGAGCGCTTAAATTACCAATCACTAAAAAAAATAAGAACTGGGTTATATTTTTGAAGGTTGTGGTCATTTTTTTGGCTTATAAAAAATTCTTTTTGAGAATCTGAATTAGTTTTCAATTAACTGCAGTAAAAGTACAAACAAAAAATCATTGCACAATGAAATAAATGAACTATTTTGCCATTTGTTGCAATAAATACACCATTTGTTGTTTTTTAATTACCATTTATTTTTTTTAGACTAATTTTATGGTGTTGAAAATTATTATAAGCAGTTTAAGAAGCAGCCATTCTACCTAAAGTTACGCGTTTTATTTTGTAAAATTTATGATGATTGAAAAAATATTCCGTTTTCGGGACTATTGATTTTGAAGAAAAAATAGAGTGAAAGAATTTTAAACGACATTATTATTGTATTCCAGAAACTTTGGATAGCCTAAGCGAGAAGCATTTTCAAAAAAAATGCGATGTATGAAATAAAACGTGAGATAAAATTGCTTTTTTACTGCAGATGCGCCAAAGCTATTTCTAAGTCGACCATTAACAGTTTCATATTTTCGAGTTGCTTTTCGGCATCATGTAGAATATTAACATCAACTTCTTTACATAGGAGTGTAGACATTGGCAAATCAAGCATGGCAAACTTGCTGCTCAATTGGTGCGCCCTGCTTTTTAATTCTGGCAAATTTTTGTTTTCAATCAATGCCGGGATTTCCTCAAAATTATGTTTAAATTCATCCACCATCAATCCTTTCAATTGATCAAAAAACTCCTGGTCATCCATCGCATATTCTTCCATAGATACATAGGAAACAGGTGTGCTTTCTAACAAAAAACCAAACAATGCCGCATAACTTAAAGGCGATTTTGTGTTGGCATAAGAAGTTCCCGACAAATCCAAGTCGGCGTCGTTCACAACCAGCAAAGGAAGCTTTATAAGATCTCCAAACGCCAAAACAGATTCATTTTTAACAACAGCTTGTGCAACCAAATGCGTATAATTCCCTAAATTCAATTCCGCACCCAGCTCCTTAAAATCAGCGATGATGCCATATTGAATAAATGCATTTTGCTGAAGGCAAAATTTTAGGGCTTCTTGCTTTTGTCCATTTTCTTCAATAAAAAGTATTTTCACAGGCATTTTTTCGGGTGCTTAATTATTTTTTTAAAGTTATTTATCTGCCATATGCAAATAAACTTAATCATCGGAAACCGTAAACCAAATGGTGGTTGTATAGTCTTTAACGGGAAGCAGCACGCTAATGCCATTTATGCTATATTGTAAAGGTATATCTGTTTGGTTGCCATTATCAGTCGTCAAAAAGAAAGCATCATTATCGGTGATTGTTTGAAAATTTTTTCCGCCACTGTCTACTTTACTTCTATTAGTGCACTTTATTTGAAGAATTAAATTTGGGGGCCAATCATCATCCTTACGAACTTCAACGCGAGTTTTATCACTCTTACCATTAGAAATTGATATTTTAGTTTGACTAGTGGAACTTGTATAAGTGCCAAAATAATCATTTCCTGCTTCAGTTAAATCGGAGGACCAGTTACTAGTAGGAGGCCAATTCCAACTACTTCCTTTAAAAACGATTTTTTGACTAAAGAGAACATTCGAAATCATTAAAAAAACAATAAGTGTAAAATTTTTCATATAGAATCGGTTAAAGTAAAAGTGATAGACAATGTTGCGGACTGGTCGAAATCCAATAATTTATAATCATAAATTTCTAATTCATAATTAATTTTGTACCCATTATTTTCACCATTTCCAGTAAAGGCTCCCCTTATATCGGATACAATTATTTGCGGTGTACTGCTCAATGTTAAAATCCCTGAAGGAGAACCTAACTCACCTTTACCAATTCCCGCAACCCTTGCAGTACTTAATTTTAGATAAATTCCTGGAGGCACCTGTCCTTCCTCAATGATAATTGAAATACTTCTGGAGTTACCCTCAATAACAGCCGATGAAAAGTTAATCCATTTATTGTTATTAGTGGCCACAATAATGGCCTTTTCACCTGCATTGGTTGGCGCCACAACATTTAATGTCACCGTTGTATTATTTGGCGCCAAGTCTATCAAAGCAATTTCACTTAACGTAAAAGTAGCGCTCGTGTTACCCTCGACTTGTGCATAACTTGAAATTGCATAAAAACAGCATATTATATAAATTAATGGCCTCATAACTTGAATGTTTTATTACTTTTTTTAATTTCTCTATTTTTATTGCTGGCTTTAAAAACAGCCTGCCCTTCTTCATTTGATACTACAGAAATTGTTTTTTGAGTTTCATTGAAAGTGAAATCATTCAGCAAATTCCTAACGATTAATTCAACAGTCCAATCGCCGGGCGACAGTTCCTTAAACCAAAATCGCCCTTCTTTGTCGGTTTTTGTATAAAGGGTTTTGTCCTCTTTTGTAATCTTCACCACTAAAATAGGCAATTTTTTGATGAATTTAGACGATTGCGTCACCGTTGTTTCTTCAAAAACAACTTGACCGTATACTGCGCCGGTATTTCCCATTTCAAGCACCACTTCCACTTCTTTATTCGGGAAAATATCAATATCGATAGGCTGTTGCATCACAATAATTTTATTTTTTGGCAAACTCGACTGCTGCACATACAAACGGTAGGTTTTTGGCGGTAAATTATAAAACTGAAACACCCCTTTTTCATTGGTAATGGCAATATGGTCATCCAGGAAAACAAGAATGCCTTCCAAAGTTACTTTTTCGGCTGAAGTGATCTTTCCTGTTAAAGAACCCACGGTTTTATTTTTTGAAACCGGCATATTCATCACTAAACTGTAAGAAGCCGTAATTAAAAGCTCCTTTTTGATGGGAAAAACAGGCAAACTTGTTTGTGAAACGGCCACGCTCAACAAATGTTTTCTTTTGTAATTGTAATTCAATTCTGCCTGCAAATAATTTTGAACCTCATCCAGTTCATCAAAATCAAAATTCTTTTGGTAATACAAACTAATATCTAGGTACGATTTTAAATTGTATTGCAAATTTCCGCCGTAATAAAATGTTTTAACAATTTCATTTTCTGCAGATTGCTTGTTACTTTGCTGATATTCTCCATTTAAGCCAACAATTAAATCCTTAAAAATATTCCCTGAAATACTTAAGGAACTGAAAAACGTGTTTTGAGGTTCTGTGCTGTTCGCTAAAAAATTAGTGGTTTTACCAACACGGTTTTGCCAAATTAAATCGTATTTGTAAGTCATTCTACTATAAAATGAAAGCGTTGCCAATTTTTCTTCAAAATTGTAGTACTGCAAACTTAACTGGTCTTCTTTATTCCGGTAATAACCGCCTATTCTAATCTTGTTATTTCTGTTGATGTTGTAATTAAAATACGCCTGATATTTGGTGGTTATTGGTGAGGAACTGTAATTGATGGTGTCTTTTACCGGATTTAAGGATCGGTAATCGGCACTAATTTGCAAATCAATTTTTTTATTGAACTTGTAATTTACCAGCGATAAAAATTGTTTGCTGTTTCGCAAATAGCCTTTATAATCTTTGTCTGAATATTGGACAGAATTGATAAGATATGCTTTTTTTAAATTTACATAGGAGGCCAGTGAAAAAGCATATCCGTTAGTTTTATAATTGCTTTCATAAGCTATTTCACCATTGAGTTTAATTTTGTCATACGTATAAAAAGATGCCAGGTTAAAAATTTTAGAATTGAATTCTTCGTTCTCTTCAAAAAGGGTTCTGTTGATAAATCCCAGTTCAACATAGGCTCTGTCCGATAAATCCTGAGAAATTTTTCCGCCGTACGAATCAGATATTTGTTTGGTGAACCTTGGTTTTACATAAAAAACGGTGGCGGTAGTTTTTCCAAAATCATAATTTAAAATTCCACCTGTTCCATAACGGGAAGTTTCGGTAATATTGGAAAGCGAAAAATTAACGTGGCCCGCAACTGCTTCCATTTTTTTGGTTTTATAAAGGATGCTGTACCTTTCATAATCGCCAAATCGCACAATATCGCTTTGGCTGGGCCCCGAATATTCAAAATTTAAATAATGTTCATTTCCCGTATCCAGGAAACCTTGGCCGCTCACCTTAAATTTAAACACATTTAGGGTATCTAAACCTTTTAACGAATTAAAAATAGTGGAAACAGT
>CAMDPE010000070.1 GCA_945903795.1 Lutibacter flavus
AAAATAATATCATTTTTATAGGGCCAAAATCAGGTGCCATCAGAATTATGGGCAGCAAATTGGCAGCCAAAGACGCTGTAAAAAATTACAACATCCCTATGGTTCCAGGTGTTGACAGGGCGGTAACAGACCCCAAAGAAGCAGCTGAAATCGCAAAAGAAATTGGCTTTCCAATTTTAATAAAAGCTTCTGCTGGCGGTGGCGGAAAAGGAATGAGGATTGTTGAAAATGAAGATGAAGTTGAAGAACAAATGGAACGCGCCATTAGTGAAGCAACTTCTGCGTTTGGTGATGGTTCCGTTTTTGTCGAAAAATACATCACTTCGCCACGGCATATTGAAATTCAGATTATTGCGGATAGCCACGGAAATGTTTTACATCTTTTTGAGAGAGAATGCAGCATCCAAAGACGGCATCAAAAAGTTATTGAAGAAGCTCCTTCGTCAATCTTAACACCCGAATTAAGAGCTAAAATGGGTGATGCCGCCATTAAAGTAGCCAAATCATGTGATTATTTAGGTGCAGGAACTGTAGAGTTTTTAGTAGACAGCAATTTAAATTTCTATTTTTTAGAAATGAATACACGCCTGCAAGTTGAACATCCAGTAACTGAGTTAATTTCCGGGTTGGATTTGGTGGAACTGCAAATTAAAATTGCACAGGGAGAAGAAATTCCATTTAAGCAAGAAGATTTAAAAATAAATGGTCACGCAATGGAATTGCGTGTTTATGCCGAAGACCCAATGAACGACTTCTTGCCAAGCGTTGGGAATTTAAGCACCTATAAAATTCCTGAAGGAAAAGGCATCCGTGTAGATAACGGATTTGAAGAAGGAATGGACATTCCCATTTACTACGATCCTATGTTATCAAAACTAATTACCTATGGAAAGACGCGTGAAGAAGCAATCCAGATAATGATTGAAGCTATTGATAACTATCAAATTAAAGGCGTTTTTACTACGTTACCTTTTGGCAAATTTGTTTTTGAACATGAAGCTTTTAGAACTGGCAAATTTGATACGCATTTTGTTAAAAATTATTACACGCCTAAACTGCTTCAGGCCGGATTGGATGATGAAGCTAAAATTGCGGCTTTGGTGGGATTAAAAATTTATTTAGAAGATCAAAAAAAGTTAAGAATTCCTATTTCTAACTAATAATACTATTCAATAATATGGACTCAAAAATTGAAAAATTAACTGAAAGAGTTGCTTTGGCACACTTGGGTGGCGGTGAAAAAAGAATTGAAAAGCAACATTCTCAAAAAAAACTAACGGCAAGGGAGCGTGTCAATTATTTATTGGATGAAGGCTCTTTTGAAGAAATGGGAATGCTTGTAGTACACAGAACAAACGACTTTGGAATGGAAAATGAAATCTATTTTGGAGATGGTGTTGTAACAGGTTATGGAACGATTAATGACAGACTCGTCTACGTTTTTGCTCAGGATTTCACCGTGTTTGGAGGCTCACTTTCTGAAACGCACGCAGAAAAAATATGCAAAATTATGGATCAGGCGGTAAAAGTTGGCGCACCAATAATTGGCTTAAATGATTCTGGAGGCGCAAGAATTCAGGAAGGCGTGCGATCTTTGGGCGGTTATGCAGATATTTTTTTTAGAAATGTGCAGGCTTCGGGCGTGGTACCTCAATTATCTGCAATTATGGGGCCTTGTGCTGGCGGCGCTGTTTATTCCCCAGCAATTACTGACTTTACTCTGATGGTTGAAAATACCAGTTATATGTTCGTAACCGGTCCAAATGTGGTGAAAACCGTAACTAATGAAACGGTAACTGCCGAAGAACTTGGCGGTGCCAGTGCACATTCAACCAAATCAGGCGTTACACATATTACTTCTGCAAATGACATTCAATGCTTAGAAGATATAAAATCTTTATTGAGCTATATGCCTCAAAACAACAAGGAAACTACTAAAA
This sequence comes from Lutibacter flavus, assembly GCA_945903795.1. GTDB lineage: Bacteria > Bacteroidota > Bacteroidia > Flavobacteriales > Flavobacteriaceae > Lutibacter > Lutibacter flavus_A. The sequence continues at coordinate 1,941 of CAMDPE010000070.1, forward strand.
AATTACCTTATGAATTGGCGGATGAAATAAGGGAAACGCTGGAAAATATAATTCCAGATAATCCTAACAAACCTTATGATATGCACCAAGTTATCAAAGGGATTATAGACAATGATTCTTTCTTTGAAATTCATAAGGATTATGCTGGCAATATTATTGTGGGATTTGCGCGTATTGCAGGAAGAAGTATTGGAATTGTTGCAAATCAACCTATGAATTTAGCGGGTTGTTTGGATGTAAACAGCTCAAAAAAAGGTGCGCGTTTTACCCGTTTTTGCGATTGTTTCAATATACCATTATTGGTGTTGGTGGATGTTCCTGGATTTTTACCGGGAACCGATCAGGAATGGAATGGCATTATTACAAATGGTGCTAAATTATTGTATGCTTTAAGTGATGCTACCGTGCCAAGAGTTACCGTAATTACTCGTAAAGCTTATGGTGGCGCTTATGATGTTATGAATTCAAAACATATTGGCGCCGACTTGAATTATGCTTGGCTAACTGCCGAAATTGCAGTAATGGGCGCAAAAGGCGCCGCTGAAATTATTTTCAAGAATGAAATAAAAGCATCAGAAAATCCAGAAGCCAAATTAAAAGAAAAAGAAGCGGAATACGCCGACAAATTTGCTGATCCATATGGAGCGGCAGAGCGCGGATTTGTAGACGAAGTGATTTATCCGAAAAACACACGCAGAAAATTAATAAAAGCTTTCCAAATGCTTGAAGGTAAAGAAGTCATTAGACCAAACAGAAAGCACGGAAACATTCCTTTATAACAATTTTATCCATAAAAAAACCCGAACATTTTCGGGTTTTTTTTATATTAATATGTAAAGAATTTTATATTATTTCAGCCGACAAACCTCTGGTTAAAAGCTGTGTGCAACGTGGCTTTAATTCGTCATATTCTCCTGTTTTAACAGCACATTTTCCTTTATAATGCACCAACAACGCACATTGCTCCGCTTGTTCTGCAGTGTGGTCACAGATTTCAACTAAAGAATCAATCACAAAATCAAAGGTGTTAACGTCATCGTTAAACAAAATGATTTCATGCAAGTTGACTTCTTTTTCCAGAACATCAACATCTTCCTGTATTTTTCTTTTAGTGCTCATACTGCAAAAATAATCATTATTTTACATACTTCAAAGCAACCCAGTTGTTACGTTCAATTTGTTTATCCAATTTCAATCCGTATTTTGAAACTTCGGCATCAATAACAGGAATGTCTTCTTTATAAAAACCACTTAACAAAATTACGCCAGCTTCATTTAAACAGCTGGTGTAAACTTGCATATCATTCAATAAAATATTTCTGTTGATGTTGGCAATAATTACGTCATATTTTTTGTCTTTCAACAAGGACGCGTCTCCTTCATAAACCGCAATATGTTTGCAGTTATTGCGCTCCACATTTTCCGAAGAATTTTGATAGCACCAATTGTCAATATCAATTGCATCAATTGGTTGTGCACCTTTCATTTCGGCAAAAATTGCCAAAATTCCTGTTCCGCAGCCCATATCCAACACTTTTTTACCTTCAACATCCAAACCCAGTAAATGCTGAACCATCATATGCGTAGTTTCATGATGCCCTGTGCCAAAACTCATTTTTGGCTCAATCACAATATCGTATTTCAAATTCGGATTCTCGTGAAATGGTGCTCTGATGCTTACCAAACCATCAACCTGAATTGGATTGAAATTTTTTTCCCATTCAATGTTCCAGTTGGTTTGTTCAATTTCCTGAATTTCATAAGAAATCTGAAATTCCCCAGATTTTAACACATAAATATCATCTAAAACCTGTGCATTCCAATCGGTTTTCTGAATGAAAGCTTCAACGCCTTCTTCATTTTCAACAAAACTTTCAAAACCTACTTCGCCCAATTCGGCAATTAAAATTTCGGTTGCCGGTTCTTTCGGGCTAACTTTGAAGGTGTACGATATATAAATATTATCCATTAAATTGCGTCAATTATTGCTTTAAAATCGTCTATGTTCAATGCTGCACCACCAATTAAACCGCCATCTACATCAGGTTTTGAGAAAATTTCCTGTGCGTTTGAAGGTTTTACGCTTCCACCGTATAAAATAGAAACGTTCTCAGCCACATCCTTGCCATATTTATCAGCAACAATTTTTCTGATAAAAGCATGCATCTCCTGCGCTTGTTCAGGAGACGCCGTTTCGCCGGTTCCAATAGCCCAAACAGGTTCGTAAGCTAAAATGATGCTTTTCCAGGCGCCTGCTTCTAAATGAAATAAGCCGTTTTTTATTTGGCTTTCAACCACTTTAAAATGATTTCCAGCTTTTCTGTCGGACAAAACTTCTCCAAAACAAAAAATGATTTCCATTTTATTTGCCAAGGCTGTATCAACCTTTTTGGCCAATAACGCATCTGTTTCCCCAAAATATTCTCTTCTTTCTGAATGTCCCAAAATCACTGTATGCACACCAACCGATTTCAACATAGTTGCAGAAATTTCACCTGTAAAAGCGCCATTTTTTTCAAAATGCATGTTTTGCGCAGCAACCTCAACTTTTGTTCCTTTGGCTTTGCTTGCCACTTTTTGCAGATTCACAAAGGTTGGTGCCACTATCACTCTTGTGTTTTCCAACGGTTGTTTTTTGATGCTTTTTGCGATTTTTTTAACCAATGATTTAGATTCATCCAAATCATTATTCATTTTCCAATTTCCGGCTACTATTTTTGCTCTCATATTTATTGTTTTTTGTTCGGTTTTATCGACAAATTTAATCATTATTAAATTCCTTAAAAAAATTCAATTCACTATTGTACGAATTCGTTTTCGTGTTGTTCACTTATTTCAATCTAATTTTAGGATCCAGCAATCCGTAACTGATATCAACCAAAATATTGATGATGATAAACATCGTTGCAATCACCAAAACACTGCCCATGATAATTGGTAAATCCAAGGTGTTTAGCGCATTTACAATTTCTTTTCCCAGTCCGTTCCAGTTAAAAATATATTCCACAAACACCGCGCCTGCCAACATAGAGGCAAACCATCCAGAAACCGCAGTAACAACGGGATTTAATGAATTTTTTAAGGCGTGTGTTTTTATGATTTTATAAGTTGAAAGTCCTTTTGCCCGAGCGGTTCTAATATAATCCTGGCTTAAAACTTCCAGCAACGAATTCCGCATCAGCTGAATCACCACCGCCAAAGGCCTGATTCCCAAAACGACGGCCGGCAATATTAAATTTTTCCATTGAATGTAGGTGTTTTCACCAAAATCGTCAACTTCATACAAACTGCCCGTCATATTTAAATTGGTGTACTTGTGGAGCACAAACCCAAAAAACCATGCGAATAAAATGGCTGCAAAAAAGGAAGGAACGCTCATTCCCAGTGTGCTCAATATTGAAATAATCCGGTCGAAAAAAGTGTCTTTATACAAGGCCGAAAGTATTCCGAAAAATATGCCTGTAATAATGGCAATTACAATGGCCGAAACCGCTAAAACAGCAGTGTTTGGGAAAGTTTCCGCAATTACTTCCGATACATTTTGATCGTTTTTTTGAAATGATTTCCGTAGATAAGGAAACTTTATGACAACGATTTTTTCACCAGCAGAAAACAGTTTGGTATAGGAATATTTTTCGGCAGTTAAATAAGTATAATTTGTTGGATTGGCGCTATGTATTGAAACGGGCGACAAATCGTTCAAATAATACAAATACTGTGTGGTTAAAGGCTGGTCAAACCCATATTTAACACGAATATTTTGAAGCTGCTCAGCATCTTCCCGCTGGTCCAGCATCATTCTTGCAGGATCACCAGGCAACACATTAAAAAGAAAAAATATGACGGTAATTACGCCAAACAGCGTAAGAAATCCATAAAATATTTTATTTAAAATATAACTAAACAAGGTGCTTTATTTGGTAAACAAAGATAACTTAAAGTATTAAAATTACTACTTTTGTTAAATTCTTTATTTGAACGTATGAACAAACAAGCGCTTATTGCACAAATTCAACAAAAAAAATCATTTTTATGTATTGGGCTGGATGTAGATTTGGATAAAATTCCAACACATCTTTTAACGGAAGAAGATCCGATTTTTAAATTTAACAAACAAATCATTGACGCCACACACCATTTGGCCGTTGCTTACAAACCAAATACCGCTTTTTATGAAGCTTACGGATTAAAAGGCTGGGCCGCGCTGGGAAAAACCATCGATTATCTTAATGCAAATTATCCTGAAATTTTTACCATTGCCGATGCCAAACGCGGCGATATTGGCAACACGTCAACCATGTATGCAAAGGCGTTTTTTGAAGATTTAAATTTTGATTCGGTAACTGTGGCGCCTTATATGGGAAGCGATTCCGTAGAACCATTTTTGGCTTTTAAAGACAAAACCACCATACTTTTGGCATTGACTTCCAACAAGGGCGGACTTGATTTTCAGGGATTGAAAATAAATGGGAATGAGTTATATAAAGAAGTGATAAAAACCGCACTTACCTGGAAAAATTCAGAAAATTTGATGTTTGTGGTTGGCGCGACAAAACCAACTTATTTTGAAGAAATCAGAAAAATTGTGCCCAATCATTTTTTATTGGTTCCGGGTGTTGGCGCTCAAGGAGGAAACCTGCAGGAAGTATGCAAATATGGACTTAATGAAGATTGCGGATTGCTGGTAAATTCGGCTAGAAGCATAATTTATGCCGGCAGTGGTTTGGATTTTGCAAAATCCGCACAATTAGAAGCATTGAAATTGCAACAAGAAATGGCTTTGATTTTAAGCAAATAGTTAGCTGGCAAAATAAAAAAGCATTCATCAGAAAAAAATGGCTAAAACGAATTTTAAAATTAGACCGTGGGAAATGTCTGATATAGACAGCCTGGTCAAATATGCGAACAATTGGAATGTTGCAAAAAACATGACCGACAAATTCCCGCATCCATATTCAGAAATCGACGGGAAAGCATTTATTGAATTTGCAACCAAAGACTTTCCTATTCATCTTTTTGCCATAGACATTGACGGTAAAGCAATTGGAGGCATAGGAATTCATCCGCAAGAAGATATCCATAGAAATAATGCCGAACTTGGTTATTGGTTGGCTGAACCATTTTGGGGACAAAGCATTATCAGTGATGCAATAACACAACTAGTTGACTTCGCTTTTGCCACTTATAAAATTAACCGAATATTTGCCATACCATTTGGGACAAATATTGCTTCACAAAAGGTTTTAGAAAAGAACAACTTTATTTTAGAAGGAAAATTTGACAAAGTTCTTATAAAAAATGGCGAATTGTTAGATGAATTAATTTATGCCATCAGACGTGAAAATTGGAAAAAATAAGCAATGAAAATAATTAAAGACCAACTGGGAAGAGAATTTTCTGTTTCCAAAAATCCTAAAAGAATCATTTCATTGGTGCCTTCACAAACTGAATTGCTTTATGATTTGAATTTAGAAAAGGAGCTAATCGGAATTACAAAATTCTGCGTGCATCCTTATCATTTAAAATCGACCAAAACCATTGTCGGCGGCACAAAAAAAGTAGATTTTGAAAAAATAAAAGCCTTAAATCCTGATTTTATTCTTTGCAATAAAGAAGAAAATACCTACGATTTTCTTCCTGAACTTGAAAAAATTGCGCCCACTTATTTTTCCGATATCACCACCATTGAAGACAGTATAGATTTTATTTTAAGCTTGGGAATTATTTTAAACAGAAGAACAGAAACCAAAAATTTGGTCGAAAAAATAAACTTCAAACTTACCGACTTTAAAGAATTCATCAAAACAAAACCAACCCGGAAAGTCGCTTATTTTATTTGGGCAAAACCATGGATGGTTGCGGGAAACGACACTTATATCAACCAAATGTTACAACTTAACAAGTTTGAAAACATTTACCAAAATATGAGTCGGTATCCAAAAATTGAAATTGATAAAATCAGGTATGAAGGAGATCCTGAAGTCATTATTTTGTCTTCAGAACCGTTCCCGTTTAAAGATGAGCATGCCTTGGAAATTTCAAGCTTTACAAATCGTTCCATCACTGTTTTTGCAGATGGTGAAATGTTTAGTTGGCACGGATCCAGATTGCTTTTGGCGTTTGACTATTTCAAAGCCTTACACAAAAAACTAGAAAGTCATTTTTAAACTAATCCTGCAACGCAAAAACTCTTTTTAACAAATCGGAAGTACGTTTGGCAATATTCGCCCTTATTCCTCTTTCTTCAACTTCAACCATCGTGAAAACTCCTTTTAAGGCTTCGTTGGTCACATAGTCTGTTAAATCAGGGTTTACATCAGCCGTTAATGGCAAATTATTGTACTTCGTAATTAAATCGGCCCAAATTTTATCGGCGCCCACTTTTTTAAACGAATTGTTGATAATTGGATTGAATTTTTGGTACAATGCTGCTGAAGTAGCGCTTTTCAAATATAGCGTCGCAGAATTTTTATCGCCCAATAATATATTTTTAGCGTCGACTATTGTCATACCAGTTATGGCATCGGTAAAAACAGGAATGGCTTCACCCACGGCATCTTCCGCAGCCCTGTTTAACACTCTTAATCCTTCATCAGCCAAGTTTGACAAACCTATACTTCTTAAAGTGCGATCCACTTTTTGCAATTCAGCAGGCAATAAAATTTTAACCATTTCATTTTTAAAGAATCCGTCCTGAACAGCCAAAGTTGTTACCTGATTCGAAATTCCGTTTTGAAGTGCTTCCTTTAAACCAGCAGCAATTTGAAAATTTGTAATTTCTCCATTTGGCAATTGATTAATTACCTGCTGCAATTCCGCACAAGCAGAAAGTTGAAATACAACCACCGCCAAAATTATTCTTTTTAACATCCTGTTATTTTTTATTTTGTTAATTTACTAAAATTTAACGCTTGAAACTGTCTGTTTTCTTGTCGTAACCAAACGGACAATGTTTGCAGCCGCTTTTGCAGCAATACCCTCTTTTTAAATGGTATTTTTCCGTAAATACACGGTAGCCATCTTCATTTATATAGTAATCTTCTTCGGAAGAAATTGGTTTTTCAAACATAGATTTGGCAAAAATAATCAATTAATTATTATCATCCATTTTCAAATTAATGATAAATGAATTAGCTATATGGTTGTAATAGGCAACTATTAGTCCAAACTTAGTTCAATAATTTTTTTCTATTTTAAAATAGAAACAATCGATTTTTATTATTAAATCATTTTATTTAGATTTGTTTCAGAGACTTTTAATGAAAGAATTGTTAAAATTGATTCAAATTATTATCTCATAAATATTTAAAACGCAAACTACATTGTTAAAATCTGTTTTTATATCAAGCAAAAAACATAAGCTATCGTTGCTTATTTCAAGTAAAGAGGTTACTGCCTTATCAGATTTTTTGGAAATCACCATCAACGAAAAAGTGCTTATCCTGAATACGAATCTCGGCATAGAAATTTATTACCATTCTGATATAGATTATACCAATTTAATCACCCATTCTTTTCTGTTAATTGCATCAAAAAAAGGAAATGAAACTACCGAATATAGGATTGCGCCTTTCATAACTTTTCCTGAATTAAAAAATGGCCTGCAACAAATGCTGATAAGATTGAATGCTATGCCGTTGGCGTTTAATTGCTATTCCAAAAGCATCATACACCAGCTAAACAAAAATTATGAAAAAAACAATCAGTTAATTGTGTCACTTTTTTCTGTTTGGAAGGAAATTTTATTGCTGCTAAACTTAAATGAGCAATCAAACCAAAGATTAAAACAATTTGAAAAAACATTGGAGGAATTTGATGATAAAAGCAGTGTGAATACAATTTTAAAACAATTAATTGCGAACGCCACCAACGCAATGCGTCAAAATTGATCACAAAAAAACGTTCTGAAATTTCAGAACGTTTTTAAATTTGTAGGTTAATTCTATTGAAGAATTATATTATTTTTCTTTTCCCGGAGGATATTGCGCCATAATTTCGGCAACAAATTCTTTAATTTTTTCTTCCTTTTTAGCAATATTTCCAGTAGCGGACAAAGCACCACTTCCTATTCCTTGCCAAGCCAATTCTTTTTTATTGGCATCAATTAAATCAATAAATAAGGTTCCTTCTGTGTATTTAGAGATCTGTGTTCCAAAATTTGGTCCGTAATACCAAGGATGCCAGCCGTAATAAAAGTTATTATTGTAAACATCCACTTTTTGAATTGATTTTGCAAATATATTAACAAGCAAATCAGGCTCCTCTGACTTTATAAATCCTTTCGCAAGCAATTCACTTTCAATGGCTTTTAGAATTCTTCGTTTGTCTAGATCAGAAATTTCAGCCTTATCAATTCCTTTTTTATAAAAAGCAAATGTTTTATACTTAGAAAAATCGGCGGTTGTATCATAATCGGTTGTAACTCTAATGGAGCTGCAAGAAGCTACAAAAAAAATTAAAGCTAGCGGAAGTAATTTTAAGGCTTTCATTTATATACAATTTAAATTATTAAAATAAATCTTTCAAGATTTGGTCATCAACTATATTAGGCAAAGTCACTTTTAAATTTGGCTCCACTTCCATCGCTCTTTTTATGGCAAAAACAGCACCTTCATTTCTCGCCCAATTTCTGCGTGCAATGCCATTATTTACATCCCAAAAAAGCATACTTTTCAAGCGCTTTTCAGCCTCTAAACTACCATCAAGAACCATACCAAATCCGCCGTTAATGACTTCTCCCCAGCCCACTCCGCCGCCGTTATGAATTGAAACCCAAGTTGCTCCCCGAAAACTGTCGCCAATCACATTTTGAATGGCCATATCAGCAGTGAATTTGGAACCATCGTAAATATTTGAAGTTTCTCTGTATGGCGAATCTGTTCCGGAAACATCGTGATGGTCACGTCCCAAAACGATAGGTTGTGAAATTTCTCCGTTTTTTATGGCATTGTTAAAGGCTTCCGCAATTTTCATGCGTCCTTCCGCATCTGCGTATAAAATTCTTGCCTGGGAACCCACCACCAATTTATTTTCCTGGGCGCCTTTTATCCACTGAATGTTATCGGTCATTTGCTGCTGAATTTCTTTTGGTGAATTTTTTCTGATTGCTTCCAAAACTTCACAGGCAATGGTATCTGTTTTTTCCAAATCGGCCGGATTTGCACTTGTGCACACCCAACGAAAAGGCCCAAAACCATAATCAAAACACATCGGTCCCATAATATCCTGTACATAGGATGGGTATTTAAAATCGATGCCGTTTTTAGCCATCACATCAGCTCCTGCCCTGCTTGCTTCCAGTAAAAAAGCATTCCCATAATCGAAAAAGTAAGTTCCTTTTGCAGTGTGTTTGTTGATTGCCACAACTTGTCTTCTCAAACTTTCCTGAACTTTTTCTTTAAATAATGCAGGATTTTCAACCATCATCACATTGGAATCCTCAAAAGAAATTCCTGCCGGATAATAACCTCCGGCCCAAGGATTGTGCAACGAAGTTTGATCGGAACCCAAATCCACGTAAACATTTTCTTCTGCAAATTTTTCCCAAACCTCCACAATATTTCCTAAAAAGGCAATAGAAACCACTTCCTTGTTTTCTTTGGCAATTTTAACCCTTGCAGCCAATTCATTTAAATCGGTAATTTTTTCATCTATCCAACCCTGCGACAGACGAATTTCTGTAATTTTAGGATTCACTTCGGCACAAACAGTAATACAGCCGGCAATATTTCCGGCTTTTGGCTGTGCGCCGCTCATTCCTCCCAAACCGGAAGTCAGAAATAATTTTCCCGCCAATGGTTCGCCATTTTTAGCAATTTTTCGGCCCGCATTTAATACGGTAATTGTGGTGCCGTGCACAATTCCTTGGGGACCAATGTACATATAACTGCCGGCAGTCATTTGCCCGTATTGCGTTACGCCCAGGGCATTGTATTTTTCCCAGTCGTTTTGTTTGCTGTAATTTGGAATCATCATTCCGTTGGTAACCACCACTCTTGGCGCATTGCTATTGGAAGGAAACAAACCCATCGGATGGCCGGAATACATTATCAACGTTTGTTCGTTGTTCATTTCCGACAAGTATTTCATGGTCAATAAATATTGCGCCCAATTTTGAAAAACAGCACCGTTGCCGCCATACGTAATCAATTCATGGGGATGTTGCGCCACGGCTTCATCCAAATTATTCTGAATCATATGCATAATGGCTTTTGCCTGAACGGAGTTTCCCGGATATTCGTTGATTGGCCGCGCATAAAACTGATAATCGGGACGAAAACGGTACATATAAATACGTCCGTATTCTTTTAATTCCTCAGCAAATTCCTTCGCTAAGATAGTGTGGTGTTTTTTGTCAAAATACCGCAACGCATTTCTGATTGCGAGCTCTTTTTCTTCATTCGACAAAATATCCATGCGTTTTGGCGCGTGATTTATTGCTTTTTCGTAGATTTTTTTTGAAGGCAATTCAGAAGGAATTCCTTGTTTTATCTGGTCTTGAAATGTCATTTTAAGGCTATTTATCTGTTACAAATTTACAATTATTTAAGAGAATTGCATCAGCGATTTTTTCTTGCAGTTCAACGCCTATTAAATTGTGTTTTTTAATATTTCCCTAAAAAATTTAAGACTTTACTCCGTTTAAATCGCTTTATAAAATTGATTATATTTGTTAAAATCGCATTAATCATTTTAACCATTATCATATGAAAATATCTTTCCTAAAGCTCTTTAGCCTATCCTTCTTATTTATGTTGATTTATAGCCCAATGTTGGCCATAGACACAAAAGACACCCGCTTGCTTTCCGAGCCGGCCATCAGTAAAACCAATATCGCCTTCATTTATGCCGAAGACCTTTGGATTGCCAATAAAGATGGTTCCAATCCAAGACGACTTACGGTGGATGATGGCGTGGAATCGAATCCTGTTTTTTCGCCAGACGGTAGTATGATTGCTTTCAATGCGCAATACGATGGCAATACAGATGTATATATTGTGCCTGTTTCGGGCGGTGTTCCTAAGCGGCTTACTTGGCATCCTTATAATGACTTGGTTAGGGGTTTTACGCCAAATGGCCAACAGGTTTTGTTTAATTCTCAACGAAATACGTTTACCAACAGATATTCGCAACTATTTACCATTGAAATTACCAGCGGAAAAGTTACAACGTTGGACATTCCCAATGCTTTTTGGGCTTCTTATAGTCCGGATGGCAATCAAATTGCATACACGCCAATAGCCGACAGATTTAAACAATGGAAGCATTATCGCGGAGGCACAATGAGCAGGATTTGGATTTATGAGAACAGC
>CAMDPE010000071.1 GCA_945903795.1 Lutibacter flavus
AGAATGGATATTTATGAGGTTATGTTTAATGAGGTTAAGGAGCCTGGCTCAATAGATGGTTTGATTTATAATATACTATATGAAAATAGTTTGTCAATGAATCCAACACCTTCTTCACAATCTGATATTTTTAAAGTGGTTAGTTGTAATATGGCATATTCACAAATGCATAATAATGTGAGAAATCAAAAATCACTAATATAGTTGTAATAATCAGTGTGATAAAATATTTAATTTCAAAATTGAGAAAATGAATAACAGGATGAATATTTGGCAAAATGATATCTTAAAAGCTCTAGAAAATGAAGGGTCTTTTGATATGGTAAAATGGAAAAATTTATATGAGAAAGATGAAGATGGGTTTGCTTTTATGGAAAATGTTGTTTATTACAAAAGGGAATATGACTACTTGAGTAAGCTGGGTTTGGTGAATAGGGGTTTTTGCCCAATAACGGGAGAAATAATAGATAATAGAGACAATTATTCTATTTTTGGGAGAACAGTTCACTTATCTTCAAATGCCTTAGAAATAGGGAAAGTAAAAAAGGCTCAGGCAAGGGAGAAAATTTATAAAGAAAATCCAAATTTCAAAGCTAATCAAAAAAAAGCCAGTGCTTTTTTAAATGAACTTAACCCAAATTATAGAAAGCCAAAATATGATGATCTTACATTTTGGAGTTCTTTACTTTTATCTGGGTTTTTGCCATATATAATTATAAAGCCAGATTCATTTTTGGGATATGCAGGAGTAGTTGTGTTTTTTATTATAAGTTTTAACATATTAGATAAGTTAAGAAAAAAACTATAATCTTTGAGTATTTATGTTCTTTTATTGGAATTGTAAAGCGCTCCTTAAATTAATATTTAAATGCACAAAAAGTTTTCCACTTCAACTCAATTTCTTCTTTCTCAGCATCTATTTTGGATTAAGAATGGCTATGACATAGGAGATCTAAATAATGCTATAACTTTAATTGGTAGAGAAAATCCATTTGTTTCTCCAAGTATAGATAATGTAATTAAAAGAACAGGTCAATTTACTAGCCTTGATTTTCAACAACAGGAGTTAAAGAAGTTGACTTATTTATATGCAATGCTTTTTAAACTTGATTTTGATTTATCTTATTTAGAATATTGTACTAGTTTAATTGAAGTGGATTTTAGTTGCAGCAATATTAAGAATATAGAAAGCTTTAAGTATCTAATAAACCTTAAAAATCTTAATCTTAACAATACTAATGTTACAAATATAGACTCTCTTAAGCATTTAGAGAATATGGGAACTCTTGTATTAAAAAATTGTATAATAGATTCATTAATTCCTTTGAAACAGTATAAAAAGTTAAATAAGATTGTATTAGACTTAGTAAATAAAGAAGAAGAGATTTTGGAGGTTATTTCAAATCAAACTACTTGTAATGCGGAATACCTAATTAATAATTATAACAATATTGGAGGCTTGTCATTTCATCAATATTGGATGTTTATTAATTTAAAGGAGGACTCCTTGGAGATTGAAATGCATTCACTTGAAAAAAGTAAATATGAGAATTTTTATCCAATACCATTAGAGCTACAAAACGATGAGAATTTTAAGGAAATTTATTTTAAATTATTTCAATTAGAATTAGATAAAAGAGTGAGTTTAGTATTAAAAGATAATTATGAAATTTTAAGTAAAGAAAGTTATAATTATCATGACGAAATTTCCTTCGGATCAAGTTTAAAAATTAGGCGAAATAAAGCTTAGGTTAAACATCTTATTATTAATGAGAATATTGTTTACAAGTAATAACAAAATTAATATAAAATAATCCTTCCCTATTATGTTAGTAAAAAAATCAAATAGGCATCATTTTAGGCATAGTATTAATTTAATGGAAATTAATAATCTGATAATTAATTGATTATATAAGGGGGTTCGAACCCCTCATTGCCCACCAAAGGAAAATCCCACAAGAAATTGTGGGATTTTTATTTATATCCTTTTTTAATTAGTCTAAATTGTATTTTAGCAAATCAATATAATAAAATCCATGAAAAAAAAACTAATTGTAATTATAGCGTTATCTTTTTTAATATCTTCAAATACCAAACTCAAAAATGAAGCAAGGGATATTCATTCTAAATCAGCAATGATTTTGGTAAATGATAGCACTACGACCAAAGTATTTTGGAAAAATTTAAAGGCTTTAAGTGGAAAAGCATTTGAGGGACAATTGGTGAGTGCACCTGCCAATGATGATTTTGCTGGTAAAAAATTGGTGATGCACGTGCTTTTTGCTAATGATGAAACAATTTTAATTCCTTTTAATGTTGGTGATAACCGTTCAAGAACCTGGATTTTAAAATACAAGAACGGCAGAATTGAACTAAAACACGATCATCGACATGAAGATGGAAGTATGGATAAAGTAACGATGTATGGAGGAACATCCACAAATTCGGGAACACCCAATATGCAAGTATTTCCGGCCGATCAGGAAACTTTTGAAGTAATTCCTGCAGCTTTTTCAAATGCTTGGTGGATTACTGTTGATAGCACTGTTTATACTTATAACCTAAGACGATTGGGTTCTGATAGGGTTTTTACGGTATCTTTTGATTTAACCAAAGAAGTTGAAATTCCAAAAGCTTCTTGGGGATGGGAGGGCTTTAAACAAGATAAATATTAAAATTACAAAATTGATTTAGTAGATAAGTAATATTTTATTTTTAAGGTTAATTAAAAGCCCTTTCCGAATGAAAGGTCAGTGTTATACCTAATCCGTCGTAAAACTCCAAACCTGGCCAATTGTTTGTCCGCCTTTGTTGTCTTTCACCACTACTTTCCAGTAATATTTTGATGAAGCCGAAACGGTTTTGGTCAAAGTTGAAGCACTCAGATTTGCTGAAGTAACAACTGTTGGCGGATTTGCAGTACCAAAATACACATCGTAAGATAAAGTGTCGCTCGTGTTAACATCGCTAGCCGTCCATTGCAAGTTTACTGTTGCTGTAGTTTGCAATGAATTTAAAGCCGGACTTACCAACACTGGTGAAAATGGCAAATGATTCGTGATACCAATACCTTCGGTATAAAAATTAAACGTTGCCGAATAATTGCTTGCCAAATTTTTATTGTCTGTTGCTTTTACCCGCCAATAAAAAGCAATTCCTTTTTCTAAAGTGATTGATTTACTGGCGGTGGTTGAAGTAAGTGTGTGCGCAATTTGTGCGAAAAGATTGTCTTTGGCGATTTGAATTTCATAAGTGATAACGCCGCCCTCAGCGTCAGTAGAAGAGTTCCATTGAAAATTCAATACATTGTCTATGCACAATAAATTGTTGGAGGGATAAGTTAATGTTGGGACTGTTGGTGCCGTATTTACAACCTGTGGAGGTGTTGGGTCGTCTCCGCCGCCGCCACAAGACAATAAACTAATGCTTAATACTGCGATATATATATAATTTCTCATTGGGATTATTGTTTAATAATTTTTATAGTCACTGGCTCGGCTAAATTCACTTTTGCGAAATACAATCCGGTTGGCTTGTTCTCCAAATTTAACTGCACTTTTCCATAAACGATCGGATAGGTTTTTACTGAAATTAATTGTGAAAGGATGGAGTACAATTCTATAACCACTTCCGTTTGTGAAGTTGGAATGGTAATTTCAAAAATTCCTTGGGTTGGATTCGGATAAGCAAAAACAGTATCAAAAGCATCAATGGTTTTTGAATAGATTCCCTCGCAGGAAACTGCTGTTTTAACTTCCAAAACATCACCATTTTTTACATCAACAGAAAATATTGGCGCGCTTGTTTCAAATTGTTCCTGTCCATTCACATAAACAATATAAGGTGCAGTTCCCTTTTCAATTTCAACGGAAGCCTTGCCAGAAGCAACACTTGATTTTCCTGAAACCGTTGTTCCTGCAGTTACTGTAACGGCATAACATTGCTGATAGGTTTGCCCACTAACGCCAATACAGAAATTGTAAGTTCCGGGCGCTAAATTTGCCAAGGTTGAAGTTGTATTTGTAAAACTTAGTGCAACATTGTTAATTGTGGTGGTGTAGCTTAGTACAGCTAATGCGGTAATTTTAATTTGTCCGTTGTTTTTACCAGGGCAAGTTTCACTTGTAACTTCCACTGTAAAATTATTTTCTGGTAAGGTAAATGTTGGGCAACCTGCACTATTTACATTGGTATTGGCTGGTGTATTAGGGCATAAATCTATAGTGTCTGCAACACCATCTGCATCACTGTCATCCAAAGCCGTTCCGCCTCTTGGGTCTAATAGTCTCATGGTGGAATACAATTTGTATTCTCCTGGATTCAATGTGATTGATGTTGAAGTATTGGTGATGGTTTTTTCTTCACCCGTAAAATATTCATACCAGGTTCCTGTTTTTGAAAACAGGACAGTAATGGTTTTTGAAGAAATATCAAAATTTCCCGCCAAGGCAACATCCATACTGGTGTGTTTTAATAGAATGGATTTTGTTAATGTGCTTACATTTAAAGTGAAATCGGTGGTGTTAAAAACAGGCTGGTTCTTTTTAAATGCGGCCAGTGTTGCCCAAGTATTGTAAATTTGTTTTCGGTTGACATTATCAAAATAATCCCAGTGAATTGGTTTTCTTGACAACCTGCAATCATTGCTTACTGTGCCGTCTGAACAGGTATTGATAGAAAAATCATAACCCAGTTCTCCAAATTGCCAAATCATTTTTGGACCGGGAATGGTAAAAAAGAACATTCCTGCAAGCTCTTGTCTGGACAAAGCGGTGTTTAAATTTTTAACATTGTAGGTGGTGTTGCTGTTTCCAAATTGCAGGTTTTTATACATTAAACGTTCTTCATCGTGACTTTCCATATAGCCTACAACATTTGGATTGTTCCAGCCTCTTTGTTTATAAGAAATCCAATCAATATTAACATCAGTAGGGAAGCCCATTGTATTTTGGCTATAGCTGTGATTCATATTTCCCCAAAGCATAATACCATAATTTGCCAATACAGTTTCTTCGGAATTGTCTGATAAATGTTCGAAAATCACATAGGGTTTGTTAGTAGGATTATTACTCCAAACGTGGTCTGCATAACTTTTTAGGATGGTAATCCTTGAAGCGTCATAAGCGCTGGCCCAATTGTCTGCACCATAATAAAGCGTATTTGAAAATCCTTTGGTAAAGTCAAATCGAAATCCGTCAATCTTATATTCATTCATCCAATAACTGAGCACGTCTTTAAAAAAGGCTTTTGTATACGCTGATTCGTGGTTAAAATCGTAACCCCATTGCGCATTGGTATTGTCGACCAGATTACTTTGCTGGTTGTACCAAGGATTGTTGGCAGCGGGTTTGTTGGCAGCGCTGTCCCAGTACATTTGCAATAGAGGAGACTGGCCGTAAGAATGGTTGAAAACAACATCGGCAAGCACGGCAATACCGCGTTGGTGACAGGCATCCACAAATTGTTTGAAATCGTTTTTGGTTCCATAGGATTTGTCTAAGGCCATATACAAGGCCGGATTGTAACCCCAGCTGTCTGCGCCTTCAAATTCGTTAATAGGCATTAATTCAATGGCATTTACACCTAACGATTTCAAATAATCTAATTTGGTAATGGCTTCATCAAAAGAAGAACTTGCCGTAAAATCCCTGATCAGCAATTCATAAATAATCAAATTATTTTGTGCAGGTTTTGTAAAGTTGGTGGTTGCCCAAACGTAATTTTCCTGATTAATTTTGAAGGTTGACACATAGCCTGTAGTTAAATTTACGGGATACGGTTTTAAATTTGGGTAGTTGGTGCTTGAGATATATTGATCCGTCCATGGATCCAATATGTTTTCAGAATAAGGGTCTGCCACTTTAATGTTATAATCTATTAAATACTGATAGGCATATTCTGTATTGATGTTTAATCCGGGAATTGTTAGCCAAAAATCTTCCCCGTCTTTTTTCATTTGATAAGAGGCGTTTAATGACCAGTTGTTGAAATCGCCTAAAATCAAGACATCAGTTTTTAAAGGTGCTTTCAGTAAAAAAGTAACTGAATTGTTGGTATTTATATTCAAGCCATATTTTAAGCCTGTAGGTTTTGTGGCCGTTACTGTTGGTGTTTTTACGAAGATGTTTATCGTTGTTTCTTTTACTTCAGTACCATTGGTTGCGACAGCTTTAAGGGTTTGATTTCCTGCTGTTGTTAATAAATACGAGGTTGAAATAGCGGTGGCATTGGTCGCTGTTTTTTTTGAAATGCCATTCACAAAAAGTTCTAAGTTGGAGGCAACGGAAGCTTCCGCTGAAATGGTGATGCTGCTGTTTAGGTTGAAAGCACTGTTGTTTGCAGGACTTGTAAAGGCAATGTTTAAGCCAGCTGCATAAATGGGAATAAAAATATTTGGGCTTGTTTGTTTTGAACCGTCAGAAGAACGGAAAACAAGAGCAATACTTGTAACTGTATCAGTTCCTGTAATATTATAAAAAGCAGGAATGTTTGGAGTAATAATTAATTGGTAAGTATTTGTTGCTGTTCTGGTCAGTTTTGCTTTAGTTATATTTGTACTCCAATTTGCAATAACATATTTCCAATCATCACTATCTGTAGAAGCAGAAGTTATTAAACCTGTATGTGCATATACATCGCCGGTATAATTTGCCAAAGGTGTGCCAACAGCATTAAAAGTAATGGTAATTTCATTTGTTGCCGTAGGAATTGTTGGCACCGTGCTCACTTGTGAGAGTAAAAAGCCAGTGAAACTTAAAAAAATAAAAAGTAATGTTTTTTTCATGAGGTTTAATTTAATGATTTCTTTACAGAAATTTTAAAAAAAGATAAAATCTGCACAGAAAACCTTCTGTGCAGATTTTATTTAAAATGTATTAAATATAAAATTTATTAAATTTAAAGTGGAGTCAAGGTATAAGTTGGTGCTGACGCATTGCTAAAATCTAAAACAATCTTATAATTGCCGGCAGTAACAGGAATATCTGCACCACCAACCTCTAAAGTACCATTTAATCCATCATCACCATAATTTAAATCCCAGCTATCATTGGTTCTAAATTTAATTTTACCATTTACTAATGTAATGCGATTAATTACCCAAACATCATCTTTACTGAAGTCTAAAGTAAAACGAACATTAGGTCCATCCCATCCATTTGGGGCAGCATCTCCTACAACTCCCCAGATATTAATAGGGGTAATAGTATATGCAAGGTTTTTCAAATCAAATACTACCAAATAATTTCCAGCTGTTACAGCGATATCTGCGCCTCCATTTTCTAATGATCCATCAGCGCCTGTATCTCCATAATTGAGTCCCCAGTCGTTATTGAATCTAAATTTCATATTTCCAGCTTTAAAAGTTACAATTGCTTTCCAAGTATCAGTAAAAGAATCATACATCATCGGCATATCTGGTCCATCCCATCCATTAGTTGTTGCATCTCCAACCAATCCCCAAGTATAAGCTTCCAATGAGTATGTTAAAGTGCTTAAATTGAATGTGAGTTTATAGGTACCAGCAGTAACAGGAATATCTGTTCCACCTTCTTCTAGTTTTCCGTCAAAACCGGTATCACCATAATTAAGTGTCCATGAATTATTAGATCTTATTTTAATAAAACCATTAGTTAAGGTTACATAAGCTACAAGTACGTCTGCAATGTTTGTTGTATAAAACGGCATATCAGGTCCGTCCCATCCATTTACAGTTGCGCTTCCTACAACTCCCCAAATGGTAGATAGATCCAATTTATCTTCATAGGCTGTTGCTGTAAAAGAAGTACTGTTTGAACTTAAACTGTGGTAAATACTTAAAACTACTTGTATTTGAACTGAAATCTCAGTTGGAGTTCCGCCTTTTAATCCAAGTTTAAGTAAAACTTTGTTTAATTGAACGGTTTCAAATACTTTAGATAAATTGGTTCCGGCAACTACAGTTTCACTTTTTTCGCCTGCAGTAAATACAATTTTGTATTCAGCTCCAGCATCGTAGCCAAAATCAGGGTCAGTCCAAGAAACCGTTAGTGCATCTTGCCCAGCAGCATCTTTATCCAAAACCACATCACTAGCAGATACGCTAACTTCAGTTGTAGCATTTGAATTAAGGACGGTTAATTCTTCCTTGTCGCAAGATGCTAAAAATGTAGCGGCAACAATAAGAATCAGTATTTTATTTAATATTATTTTCATTTTTCCTTAGTTTAGAATTAATATCCGGTGTTTTGTTTCAAATTAGGATTTGCATTCAAATCAGTTGCAGGAATAGGGAAAAGGTCTAAATGGCCAGAGGTAGAAATACCTTCTTTTACACCACCTTTCCAAGGCCATACATAATCTCCGTCAGAAAATTTTCCAAATCTGATTAAATCTGTTCTTCTGTGACCTTCCCAATATAATTCTCTTGCTCTTTCGGCCAATATAAAGTCTTCAGTAATTGCGGTTACTTTACCAAAGTTTTTACCGTCTCTATTTCTTAAATCATTCATATATTGAATGGCCAAAGCTGAATTTCCAGCGCCATATAATGTTGCTTCTGCATACATCAAATAAACATCTGCAATTCTAAATAACGGAAAATCAGTATCTGTAAATTCTCCGCTTACGTCACCGCCTTTTGCACCCATGCTAGTCACGTTTTTAAATTTTGCTACTGCATATCCGTCAGTAAATGTCGAAATGGATTCAATTTCCAATTTTTGTCCGTCTGTATGGAACATTGCTCTTGGATCTTTTTCCAAAGAAAAAACTTTGGTGACAATATTCACTGTTACTTTGTATAAGCCTGCAGCTACTTTGATATTGTTGCCGTTATCACCAAAATCAGATCCCCAACTGTTATCTGGTCTAAATTTAATTTCACCCTCATTTAAACTATAATAACCAGCTAAAACATTGGCAGTTGCAGTTTTGTAAAGCGGCATATCCGGACCGTTCCAACCATTTACAGTTGCAGACCCTACCAATCCCCAATTAGAAGCAACACCAATTTCATTGTTTGAAGCACTGATATTAATTCCTGAGTTAAATGTGTTCACTAATGCGCTTGTTGTTCTATTACCACCCCAACCGCCGCTAACGCCATAATCACTAGGACTCATATTTCCACCAACTGCAGCGTGTATTAAAAATGTAGTACCACCATAGCTTTGTGTTCTTAAACCATCAAAGGCGATAGGAAAAATTATACCATCGGCAGTATTATTATCTGCTAAAAATAAATTTTTATAAGAAGATTCTAAACCATAACCAGCAGCAATTACTTTACTTGCGTAAGTAACAACCTCATTATATTTAGGTGTTCCTGTATACACTTCAGCATTTAAATACAATTTGGCCAATAAAGTCCAAGCAGCAGCCTGGTCGGCTCTTCCGTATTCATTTGATCTTGGAGTAGCCAAGCCATTTTCGATATCTTTCAATTCGTTTTCAATAAAGATAAATAAATCAGCCCTGCTAATTTGTTGAGGGAAGAAAAATCCAACTTCATCTGTTTCGGTTACGAAAGGGAAATTACCAAATAAATCTATTGCATGATAGTAACTTAATGCTCTTAAAAAACGGGCTTCTTTTTTGTATTGTTCAATATCAGCCAATAATTGTCCGGTAACGCCTCTTGAAGCCAATTTGGCATCAGTTGTTTCTCTTAAGAATGCATTACAAGAAGTTATTTGATATAGAATTCTATTGTACAAAGCTGTTACAAATTCGTTGCTTGATGTCCAATCTTGTTCATGATAATCAGGCAAGCTACCATCAGCCCATCCAATTACGGCTTCGTCAGTGGTTACTTCCTGTGCCAACCAATATTGTCTTAAATATTGACTAAAACCTTCATCAATTCCGGTAATGTCAGGCATACCAGCAGGACCTTGTTGTCCACTAATGGCCAATCCAGCATATAGTTTCGCTAAAACTTGTTTATATGCAGCAGGGTCGTTAAATAACTGATCTGCCAATATAACATCTTTATCTTGAGGAACAGTATCTAAATCTTTTAGACACGAGGTCAATGTAAACAATGTTACAATGGTTCCCAGCAATAATATTTTAAAAGAATATTTTTTCATTTCTGTTTAATTAAAAGTTTAAGTTAACGCCAACCATGTAAATTCTAGGTCGTGGATAAATGTTGTAATCAATACCGCTTCCTGTTGAAGTAGGTCCAACTTCTGGGTCTAATCCAACATAGTCAGTGATGGTCAATACATTTTGAACAGAACCTGTAACTGAGAAGTTTGATGTTGCTCCAAATACACTGCCAAAATTATATCCAACACTTACGTTGTCTAATTTCACGAATGATGCTTCCTGAACATAGTAATCAGATAAAAACCTTTCAGAACCGCCATTTATAAAACCTGATTCCAATACATTTTCAACACCATTTGAAATGACATTTGGAAAAGCAGGATTTAATAATTGAAATTCAAATCCTAAGTTAGAGTCTATATTATTATAAACATAGTTGCCAACACTTCCTCTCCAGGCCATATTGAAGTTCCATTTTTTGTAATTTAGGTCTGTGGTAAATCCAACAGTAAAATCAGCCGATGGTTTCTCCATTCTGTATTTATCTGAATTTGTAATATTGCCATCATTATTTCTGTCAACATATACACCTTCTAATGGTTGTCCGTTTGCATCATATACTTGTTGATAAACAAAAAACGTATTAGGAGCATATCCAACTGAATGTCTTTGAACGTAGTTACCAACACCACCACTAAATAAACCAACAGGAACACCTTCATAGTCTGGGCCATCGTTAGTTGTAAGTTGTGTAATTTCGGTATCATTATAAGTTAAGTTTAATCCTAAATTTAAGCTTAAATCATCAGTTGAAATTGGTTTGGTGTTTAACATAAGCTCTATACCTTTATTTTCCATTTTCCCAATGTTTGCATTACCGGCGTTTGACAGTGAAGACCCACCAGGGAATGGAATATAGTTTAATAAATCCTTAGTTTTTCTAAAATAAGCATCTATAGATCCACTAACTACATTATTTAAAATACCAAAATCAAGTCCGACGTTATAAGTTTCAGTTTCCTCCCATTTTAAAGTTGTATTAAATGGTTCTGCTCTAAAAGTATTGATAAAGTTACTTCCAAATTGATATTGTGCGGTATTGGTACTTCCTAAATAAGTAGCAATTGCTGGGTAGTAACTACCAATATCTTGCTGACCTGTAAGACCCCAACTTAATCTAAGTTTTAAGTTAGTGATGGCTGTAGAATTTTTCATAAATCCTTCTTCATAAATTTTCCAGGCAAAAGCTGCAGAAGGGAAATTACCCCATCTGTTGTCTTTACTGAATCTTGAAGATCCATCACGTCTGTAAGTCAATGTCAATAAATATTTATCGGCTAAAGAGTAGGTAAGTCTGCTAAAAAACGACTGTAAATTTAATTCATTAAAATAGTCAAAAGTCTCGGTTAAAGTTTTATCTTGAATATCATCTGTACTAAATCCTTCATTTTTAAAGTTTTGGTAAGAATAACCCGCCATAAAATCAACAGTACTGTTGATAGCTTTTAAATCAGTTCCATAATTAAGATAAAAGTCCATTAATATGTTCTTTTTATCTTGTTCATAATGTGATATGTTACCTAATTTTGCCAATTCAATTGTGCTTGCTGTAACTGAATTAAATATTTTATTGTCTCCTACACTATTTGAAATGTCATAGCCCAAGTTAAGGTTTGCTTTTAATTCAGGCAAGAAGTGCATTTTATAATCAAATACAATATTTCCGATGCTTCTGCTTGAATTTGCTGAATTGTCTCTCAACTCCAACAAAGCCAATGGGTTTCTTGGTGCTCCAACTGTTATGGGATTCCCATTAGGTTGTAACCATTCCCAATAGCCACCATAGTTTGGATTGCTATCGTAAACAGGTTTTGTTGGGTCAAATGAAATTGCATTTCCAATAGCGCCCCAATCCGCAAATTGTGTGTTTATCATAGACACTTTGGTATTTAGGTCTATTTTTAAATGGTCATCAAACAATTTTGAACCTATACTTAATGAGTAGGTTGCTCTGTTTAGATTTGAAGTCAATAAAGTACCCGATTGATCAGTGTATCCTATTGATCCTCTAAAATTAATATTATCAGAGCCTCCTTGTAAACTTAAGTTATGGTCTGTTCCGTAACCAGTTCTAAAAATTTCATCTTGCCAGTTTGTGTTTGCGGTTCCCAATAAAGCAATGTCAGATGGTAAACCATTTTCATTCACAAAAGTTCTGTATTGATCAGCAGATAAAGCATCAACTGTATTAAGATTTTCATTTACTGAAAAGTTTGCAGTATAAGATCCTTTAAATCCATCACCATTCCCTTTTTTAGTAGTAATAATAATTACTCCATTTGATGCTCTTGAACCGTAAATTGCAGTTGCAGAGGCATCTTTTAAGATTGTGTAAGATTCAATATCATTTGGATTTATGGTGTTTAGCGGATTGCTTACACCAGAAATTCCTTCTTTATCAACAGGAACGCCATCAATCACAAATAAGGGGTCGTTTGTCGCATTTAATGATGCGCCACCTCTGATTCTAATGGTAGATCCACCTCCTGGTTCACCACCATTTGAGGTAATATTAACCCCTGCAACTTTACCCGTAAGCATTTGGTCAGGAGAAATAATAGCGCCTTTATTTAAATCTTTAGCTTTAACCGAAGTTACAGATCCTGTGGCATCTTTTACGGTAGTAGTACCATAACCAATAATCACAACTTCATCTAATGATTCTGTATTTTCAACCAATGCAACATTTATGGTGTTGTTGGCCCCAACAGTAACCGATTGGGTATTGAACCCAACATAAGAGAAAACCAAAACATCGGTTGGTTTCACTTTTTCCAAAATATAGTTTCCGTCAAAATCTGTTGCGGTACCTATAGTGGTTCCTTTAATAATAACGCCAACTCCAGGCAGTGCTGTACCGCCCGCTGCTTCTGTAACTTTTCCTTTTACAGCTTGCTGGGCAAACATCACCAAAGGCAAAAGAAGCATGACATTAAACAAAAAAATTTTAAAATTTTTCATCTATTTTAAGTTAATTAATAATTAAGGTTTTTTAAAAAATTAGTGTA
>CAMDPE010000072.1 GCA_945903795.1 Lutibacter flavus
TAATTACCGGATAAGTGAATAAGCTCAGCATTCCAATGGCAACACTTGAAAGGTGTAGTGCATAAAAATAAGTAATCCAATGCGCTCCCATAAAAAAGGAACTCAATAAAATGGCTTTAAGGTCTCTTTTGCCATAAATTTTTAAGTCAATTTTTTTATACCAGCAATAGCCACCCAAAATTAAAGCGGCAAAAACACAGCGCAACCAAATGGTAACAGGCGGCGGCATAGAAATAAACCGGCCCAAAACACCTGAAGTGCTAATTAAAAGCACTGCAATATTAAGTTCTAAAACGTGTTTTAAATGTTGATTTTTCAATGTTTAAATTTTTTGAAGCGTTGCCAACGCTTTGTTTACGGAAGTGATTTTATCAAAGGTCAACAACAATCGCAATCCGTTTTTTGTTTCTTTTTCTTTCATCGTGCAGCCCATTGGATTTTGCTTAACAAATTCCAAAATTTTTGAAAAAACAGGCGTTTGGTAGAAAGTACTTTGCTGATTGGATACAAAGTAACCGATCATTTTATGTTTTTTCAGAATAAGGCGCTCAAGCCCCAAAGATTTTGCAATCCATTTTATGCGCACGCTGTTCAGTAAATCCGCTACTTGAAAAGGAAATTCTCCAAAACGGTCAATCAATTCCAATTCAAATTTTTGCAGTTCTTCTTCACTTTTAAGTTCGCTTAATTTGGTATATAAATTCAATCGTTCAGAAATTACATTGATATAATCATCCGGGAAAAGAATTTCAAAATCGGTATCAATCTGAATGTCTTTTACATAGTCTTTTGGTTTTTCATCACTGTCTTTGTACAATTCTTTGAACTCATTTTCCTTCAATTCCTCAATGGTTTCATTCAATATTTTTTGATAGGTTTCAAAACCAATATCATTGATAAAGCCGCTTTGTTCACCGCCCAATAAATCTCCTGCGCCCCGAATTTCCAAATCTTTCATGGCAATTTGAATGCCGCTGCCCAAATCGGTAAACAATTCAATGGCCTGAATGCGTTTTCGCGCATCATCGGTCATCATATGATAAGGCGGCGTAATAAAATAACAAAACGCTTTTTTGTTGGAACGCCCAACGCGTCCGCGCATTTGATGCAAATCAGACAATCCGAAATTATTGGCGTTGTTGATAAAAATGGTGTTTGCATTTGGCACATCCAAACCGCTTTCAACGATGGTTGTGGAAACCAAAACATCAAACTCATTGTTGATAAAACCGAGCATCAAGCCTTCCAGTTTTTTGCCTTCCATTTGTCCGTGGCCGATGCCAATTTTAGCGTCGGGAACCAATCGCTGCAACATTCCTGCAACTTCTTTGATATTTTCTATACGGTTATGGATAAAAAATACTTGTCCACCACGCTGAATTTCATAGCGAATGGCATCCCGAATCGCTTCTTCGCTAAAACGAATTACGTTGCTTTCAATGGGAACGCGGTTTGGCGGCGGCGTATTGATGACCGATAAATCGCGTGCAGCCATCAATGAAAACTGCAAAGTTCTCGGAATTGGCGTTGCGGTAAGCGTTAATGTGTCAATATTTTCTTTCAATGTTTTCAACTTGTCTTTAACGGCCACGCCAAATTTTTGTTCCTCATCAACAATCAACAAGCCCAAATCTTTATATTTTATTGCTGAATTTGTCAATTGATGCGTTCCAATTACAATATCAACAGAACCGTCTTCCAATCCTTTTAACACACCTTTTCGTTGTGTTGCGGTTCTAAATCGGTTCAAATATTCCACGGTTACCGGAAAATCTTTTAATCGTTCGCTAAAAGTTTTAAAATGCTGAAATGCCAAAATGGTGGTTGGCACCAAAATAGCAACCTGTTTGCCGTTATCCACAGCTTTAAACGCTGCCCTGATGGCAATTTCTGTTTTTCCGAAGCCCACATCGCCGCAAACCAAACGGTCCATAGGCATTTCATTTTCCATATCATTTTTAACGTCTTGGGTTGAAGAAGATTGATCTGGCGTGTCTTCGTACAAAAAGCTGGCTTCCAGTTCGTGTTGTAAATAACTGTCGGGACGAAATTGAAACCCTTTTTGCATTTTTCGTTTTGCGTACAATTCAATCAAATTGAAGGCAATGTGCCTAATGCGCGATTTGGTTTTTTGTTTTAAGGCTTTCCAGGCGCCCGAACCTAATTTATGCAATTTAGGAGCCGTGCCGTCTTTGCCGTTGTATTTTGAAATTTTATGGAGCGAATGAATGCTGATGTATAAAATATCGCGATCGCCATAAATTAACTTAATGGCTTCCTGTTGTTTGCCTTCAACATCAATTTTTTGAAGTCCGCCAAATTTTCCGATACCGTGATCAATATGCGTTACGTAATCGCCAACTTCAAGATTGGTCAATTCTTTTAGCGTGATGGTTTGTTTTTTGGCGTAGCCGTTTTTTAGGCGGAATTTGTGATAACGCTCAAAAATTTGGTGGTCGGTATAACAAACCAATTTATTTTCAACATCAATAAATCCTTGAAACAAAGGAAAAACCAGTGTTGTGTATTCCAATTCCTTATCCAGATCGCTAAAAATATCCTTAAAACGATCGGCTTGTTTTTCCGAATCGCAAAACAGGTAATTTGAAAATCCGTTCTCGCTATTCTGATGAAAATTTTCAATCAGTAAATCGAATTGTTTGTTGAAGGAAGGTTGCGGTTTTGTGTTGAAAACCACCACGTCATGCTGAACTTGTTTCAGCATCTTTTCATTCGTTTTTAAATCATCTTGAGAAATCCGTGCATTCACAATTTCAACTAAAGAAAAATCCCGTAATTGTTTTTTTATGAGGTCGCCATCACAAAAAAGTTCGTTTGGTTTTGCGTGATTTAAAGCCGAATTTAAATCTTTAAAAGCAGTTTCCGCTTTTCCGAAGAGATTGTCCAACGTATTAAAAAGCAGGTTTAAATCTTTGGTAAAAACCACCGTTTTATCAGAAATATATTTTAAAAAACTGTCTCTTTTTTCGGTTAACGCCTTATTTTCAACATTGGGCATAATGCTGATTTTATTGATCTTTTCGGTTGAAAGTTGTGTTTCAACATCAAAAGTTCGGATGCTTTCCACTTCATCGTCAAAAAATTCGATGCGATAAGGTTCATCATTTGAAAAAGAAAATACATCAATAATTCCGCCTCGAACTGAAAATTCTCCAGGTTCACTCACAAAATCGACCCTGTTAAAATGGTATTCGAACAACACTTCGTTCACAAAATCCAGACTCAATTTATCGTTAACGCCAATTTTTAAGGTATTTCTGTTCAATTCGGCTTTGGTAACCACCTGTTCAAAAAGCGCTTCGGGATACGTGACAATAATTGCCGGTTTTTTTTTCGAATTAATTCGGTTTAAAACTTCTGAACGCAGCAGTACATTGGCATTGTCGGTTTCTTCAATTTGATATGGCCTGCGATAAGAACCCGGATAAAAAAGTACATCTTTATCGGTCAAAAGCTGTTCCAAATCGTTTAAATAATAGGCGGCTTCTTCTTTGTCATTAAAAATCAACAAAAATGGTTTGTCCACCTTTTTAAAACTTTCAGAAATAACGAAAGACAATGAAGATCCGACCAAATTCGAAATTTGAAAATGGTGATTTTCCTTTAAGAAGTGTTGAACCAATTGTTTTTCTTCAACAAATTGGCCATAAATTTTAACAATAGCTTGTTTGCTCAAATTTGCAAATTTTGCCAAAGGTAGCATTTTAAAAAAAATGAGGAAAAATTCAGCAAAAATTATTAAATTTATGGGGAATTAATAAAACAGGAACCGTTATGTCAATTTCAGATTTATACACCACCAGATTGCATGAGCAAAATAAAGGGCACTTTGCCTCCATCGTAAAGTTGGCGCTGCACGATCACAGAATTAATGATGCAGAATTTAAATTACTGGAAAGATTGGCAAACCGATTGGATATTACAAAAAGCGAGTTTGATGCCATTTTGAAAAATCCTGCGAATTTTGAGGCAATTTCACCAGATAGCTATGATGAACGTTTGGAACGCTTATATGATTTAACAAAAATGTTGTTTTTGGACAAAAACCCAACCATTGATAAAACGTCAACTATGGACAGAATCGCTGTTGGATTGGGTTTTCCGGTTGAAAATGTCAGAGAAATTGTAAAAGAAGCCATAAAATTCTTTTTAAAAGAACCTGATGTTGAGGATTTTAAAAACGTGATAAAAAAGGTGAATCCAATAAAACATGAATCTTAACTTTCTTGGCAATGAATATTTTGTTAGTTTAATTATATTTGCTGTTAAAAATTAGAAACATGGCATTATCAGATTATAATTTAAGCGGAGAACAAAAAAGAAATATTGCACATTTTGCAACCATTGTTAGATTGGCTTTGGCCGATGACGTAATTACCGAAGGCGAAGAAAAATTATTGAAAAGACTCGCAAGAAGATTTCACATTTTAGAAGAAAAATATAAGGAAATATTGGAGAATCCTAACGAATACTCGCAAGGAACGCCACACGGATATGAAGAACGCATTGAGTATTTGTACGATTTGGCAACGATGGTATTTGCGGATGGCGAGGCTTCCAAAGCAGAAGCTGAAGTGCTGAAAAAATTGGTGATTGGGCTTGGTTTTCCATTGGACAATGCCGAAAAAGTAACCAATGAAGCCATTCATTTGATTTTAAATAACAACGATTTAGAAGATTTTTCAAAAGCCATAAAAAGAGTCAATAGAATATAATTTGTAAAAAAAATGTCAAAAAGCCGAATATAATGTTCGGCTTTTTGTGTTTAAAATGGTAATTTGCGTAAAAAATTACACGTGCAAAAATCAACTTCATTCCAGGTTTATAGCGCATCTGCAGGCAGCGGAAAAACATTTACCTTGGTTAAAGAATATTTAAAAATTCTTTTAACAAGTGACAATACTTATAAATTTCAGCAAATATTGGCCGTAACATTTACCAATAAAGCCGCCGGTGAAATGAAAGCGCGCGTGATTGAGAATTTATACGCGTTTTCAAAAGCAGAAAAAAACGATATGCTTTTGGTAATTTGCGAAGAAACCAATTTAAACGAATCCGTTATTTTTAGCAGGTCGATAGTTATTTTAAGCGCCATATTGCAAAATTATTCGGCATTTGGCATAATGACCATAGACAGTTTTACCCACAAATTAATACGAACTTTTGCTTACGATTTGCACCTTCCATTAAATTTTGAAGTTGAAATGGACGCCGAAAGTCTGTTAAATGAAGCGGTTGATGTGGTGATTTCCAAAATTGGGAGCGACAAAAAATTAACCGATTTGCTGGTCAATTATTCGCTGCAAAAACTGGAAGATGACAAAGCCTGGGACATTTCGCTGGAATTAAAATCATTTGCTAAAATTATTTTAAATGAAACTGATGCCGTCAATTTAAAATCGCTCCAAAAAATTTCTATTGATGAATTTACACTGTTGAAGGAAAAACTTCAAAAAGAAAACAAACAACTTGAATCCGATTTTTTAAGGATTGGAGAAAAAGCGCTAAATATTATTGCTGAAAACGGATTAGAACACAACGAATTTTCCTATGCCGACTTACCGAATCATTTTAAAAAACTCACCAACCTGAAATATTTAAAAGCGGATGATTTAAAATTTGAAGGTAGATTAAATACAACTATTGATGAGAATAAAAATTTGTATACGGCAAAATGCAACGCCAACACCAAGCAAATAATTGAGAGTATCACAACTATTTTAAAGGAATTGTACTTTGAATCCAAAAAATTGTATGCAGAAAAATATCCCCGCTATCTATTGAATAATTTAATTGTGGAGAGCTTAATTCCTTTGGCGGTTTTAAATTATATCAACAATGCGCTGCAGGAATTAAAAGTTGAAAATAACATTTTGTTGAATGCGGAATTTAACCAGCTCATTGGCAACACCATTAAAAATGAGCCCGCGCCTTTTATTTATGAACGGATTGGCGAAAAATTTCGCTATTATTTTATTGATGAAATGCAGGATACTTCGCAATTGCAGTGGCAAAATTTAATTCCGCTCATAGACCACGCAATTTCTTCTGAAAACGAATTGGGAGAACAAGGAAAATTACTGTTGGTTGGCGATGCAAAACAATCTATTTACAGGTGGCGAGGCGGAAAATCGGAACAGTTTATTGCGCTTTCTTCCGAAGAAAAAGGCAAAAAGAACAATCCGTTTTATGTTGAAAAAGGATTGTGTAGTTTGGAAACGAATTTCAGAAGTTACTCGGAAATCATCAATTTTAACAACGCATTTTTTAAAAATAGTTCTCAATTTTTAACCAACACAAGTTATCGAAATTTATTTTTTGACGGCAACAGCCAAAATTTCAATAAGAAAACAGGCGGCTTTGTGCAAATTTCATTTGTTGAAAAAAACGAGGAAGAAGAGGATGATAAAACGCTGATTTATCCAAAAAAAGTGGCGGAGATTATTCAGAATTTGGATCCTTCTTTTAAAAAAAATAACGTTTGTGTGTTGGTTCGTAAAAAAGATCACGGAATTGCCGTGGCTAAATATTTGTCGGAAAACGGCATCGAAATCATTTCATCTGAAACCTTGCTGTTAAAAAACAATGAAAAGGTAACCTTCATTATCAACTTGTTGTATGTAGTAGAAAATCCATCATACAAAGATTACAAAATTAAATTGCTCTACTTTTTGCACGAATTTTTTAACTTGGAAGAAGAAAAGCACGATTTTTTAAGTCGTTTTATCCGTTTATCAACCGTCGAGTTTTTTTCATCATTAAAAAAATACGGACTTCATTTTAATGTGGATGAATTTCATCAGATGCCGTTTTATGAAAGCATGGAATACATCATCAGAAGTTTCAATTTGGCACAAGAATCCGATTCAAATATTCAATTCTTTTTGGATGTTGTTTTTGAGTTTCAGCAAAAGAAACAGGTTTCTGTTGGGGCATTTTTGGAATTCTGGGAATTAAAAAAAGACAAGTTCAGCATTGTGGCGCCTGAAGCTGAAAATGCGGTTAGGATTATGACGATCCATAAAGCAAAAGGGCTGGAATTTCCGGTGGTTATTTTTCCGTATGACATTGAAGTGTACCGGCAAATAAATCCGAAGGTTTGGTATGCAGATGATCAATTGGGCGACATTCAGCAGGTTTTTCTAAATTATGGCGACAAATTAAATTACTTGGGCGAACAGGGAAAACAGTTATTTGACCAGCGAAGGGAAGAATTGGAACTGGACAATTTTAACTTGTTATACGTAACATTAACACGGGCAGTGGAGCAATTGTACGTTATTACTGAAGATAAAACCGGTGGTAAAGATTTGGATACCATAAAAAACACTTCGGATTTGTTCATACAATTTTTGAAGAAAAATTCGTTTTGGAATCCTGAAAAAAAGGAGTACAGTTTTGGAAATTCGAAGCGCTTGCCTTTTTCAAAAAAAGAAGAAAGTAACACCACAATTCAGCAAAGTTTTATTGGCAATTCTTGGAAAAACCACCAGATTTCCATTGTTGCAAATTCCTCGTTGCTTTGGGATTCTGAACAAGGAAAAGCCATTGTTTACGGAAATTTACTGCATGAAATGTTGGCTAAAATCAAAACAAAGAACGACATTGAAGAAGTGATGAATCAGTATTTGTTTAAAGGTGAAATTACCATTGAAGAACAAAATATACTGGGTGTTATTTTAAAAAAAATCATCAATCACGAGGAACTTTCTCTTTATTTTGAACAAAATAATCAGGTTTTCACAGAGCGGGAAATATTGACTTTAGAAAAGCAAATAGTGATTCCGGACCGATTGATTTTTGACGGCAATAAAGTCACCATCATTGATTATAAAACAGGAAAACAGGAGGAGAAACATCGTCACCAAATAAGTACTTATGCATTGGCGTTGGAAAATTTAAATTTCAACGTTGAAAAAAAATTATTGATCTATATTACTGATGAAATTTTAATTGAGGAAGTTTAACATAAATTTGTAAAAAATAAACAATATGTACGGCAAAATTCAACAACACTTACAAAAGGAACTGCAAGAAATTAAAGAAGCAGGCTTATATAAATCGGAACGCATAATCATCTCATCTCAAGATGCGGTCATAAAAATCAGTACGGGACAAGAAGTGATAAATTTTTGCGCCAATAATTATTTGGGATTGTCAAACAATTCAGAAATAATTCAGGCTGCAAAAGATACTTTGGACAGTCATGGATTTGGGATGTCATCGGTGCGTTTTATTTGCGGAACACAAGATATTCACAAACAATTGGAGCAAAAAATCGCCGAATTCTATAAAACGGATGACACTATTTTATATGCTGCCGCTTTTGATGCAAACGGAGGTATTTTTGAACCGCTTTTATCAGATGAAGACGCAATAATTTCAGACTCCTTAAATCATGCTTCTATTATTGACGGAGTGCGTTTGTGTAAAGCTGTGCGATATCGCTATGAAAATAATGATATGAAATCATTGGAAGAACAACTTATTGATGCCAATAAAAAAAACCACCGGTTTAAACTAATAGTGACTGACGGCGTTTTTTCTATGGATGGCGTTGTGGCGCAACTTGATAAAATTTGTGATTTGGCCGATAAATATGATGCAATGGTGATGGTTGATGAATGCCATGCAGCCGGCTTTATTGGAAAAACCGGTAGAGGAACTTTAGAGCTAAAAAATGTAATGGGCAGGGTAGATATCATTACCGGAACGCTTGGAAAAGCTTTGGGCGGCGCCATGGGTGGCTATACAACCGGGAAAAAGGAAATTATAGAATTGTTGCGTCAGCGCTCAAGGCCTTACTTGTTTTCAAACTCATTGGCGCCGGCAATTGTGGGCGCATCTTTAAAAGTATTTGAAATGATTTCAAACGACACTACTTTAAGAGATAAATTAGAATGGAATACAAATTACTTCAAAGAAGGGATGACAAAAGCAGGATTCGATATTGTAAAAGGTGATTCTGCGATTGTTCCCGTGATGCTCTATGACGCCAAACTATCGCAAGATATGGCTAATATGCTGTTGGAAGAAGGTATTTATGTTATTGGTTTCTTTTACCCGGTTGTGGCAAAAGGGAAAGCAAGAATTAGGGTGCAACTTTCCGCAGCGCATACTAAGGAACATCTAGAAAAAGCGCTTAATGCATTTATTAAAGTGGGAAAAATACTTAAGGTAATATAGAAAAATTGTAAAAAATCACCAGTTTCAATATATTTTTGTATTTTTGTTAGCAAAAGGCGAGTTTTGACGGCTTTCCTTAATGCAAAAAAAGAACATTAAATTTAAATTTACTAAAAATGAAACATGTAAAAATTGCCTTTCTGGCTTTGTTATTAATTGTATCCTATGGCACTACTAATGCTCAGGATAAAGAAAATCCATGGATGTTAACCTTTGGAGCGAATGCCATTGATGTTAAAGGTGGGAACTCAGATATTACAATAGGGCCTAAAATTTCTCTTGGACGATATTTGGGAAAAGGATTTAGCCTTGAATTAGCAAGTGCTGTTAATGAAATCAGCAGACCTTGGGGAGCTGGATCTGACGCCACATATGTCGGATTAGATTTGAATGTGAAATATGATTTAAATAACGCGTTTGGAGAAACAAGTTGGTTTGATCCGTTTTTATTTGTTGGCGGGGGTGAAAATTGGGTAGGATCTGAAGATGGCTTAGGTTTTAACGCAGGAGCAGGTTTTAATGCTTGGTTTTCTGATCATGTTGGAATTAATGTTTCCGGAGGATACAAAAAAGTAAATACCCCAATTGATTTTGAAATGATGCAATATTCAGTTGGATTGGCATGGAAATTTGGAAATTCTGACTCAGATGGTGATGGAATTAGAGATAAAGATGATGATTGTCCATTTGAAGTTGGTTTAGCGGAACTTAAAGGTTGTCCTGATACAGATTCTGACAATGATGGTGTTGAAGACTGTAGAGACGAATGCCCAACTGTTGCAGGTTTAGCTGAATTTCATGGTTGTCCTGATACAGATGGAGATGGAATTCCTGATATGATGGATAAATGTCCAGAAGTTGCTGGTTTAAAAGCTTTACATGGTTGTCCAGATAAAGATGGTGATGGTGTTGCTGATAAAGATGATGCGTGTCCAGAAGTTCCTGGCCCAAAAACCAATGCAGGCTGTCCATTTAAAGATACTGATGATGATGGCGTAATTGATTTAATTGATAAATGTGTTGAAGTTAAAGGTCCGGCATCTAATGATGGTTGTCCTGTTATTCCAGGCGAAGAGGTTATGGCGGAATTAAATAAATACGGAAGAACTATTTTATTTGATACTGCTAAATGGACTTTTAAAAAGGAATCATATGCTACTTTAGAGCCTATGACAACAATCTTTAAAGAATATCCAGATGCTAATTTTATTATTGAAGGACATACAGATAGCGTTGGTACAACTGCTTCAAATCAATTATTATCTGAAAGAAGAGCAAACGCTGTTAGAGACTATTTCATCTCAAATGGAATCAATGCAGACAGATTAGCTACAAAAGCATTTGGAGAGAGCAAACCTGTTGATACAAATGCTACACCAGCAGGAAGATCTAACAACAGAAGAACTGAAGTTAAATTAGCTGAATAAAAATTATCTCTTTTTTAATCTGAAATAAAAATCGTCTAAAAATTTAATTTTTAGACGATTTTTTCATCGATAATTATTACAACTTTTTATAGTAAAAAAAAGCAAAAGGTTAAAAATTATAATTTTTAAAATAGTTAAGTAAAAGCCATTTCAATTGAAATGGCTTTTATATTTTTATAGGAAATAAAAAAATCAGATGAAATGGGCCTTGCGGAACACGATTCAAGCACTAATAAAAACCTATGAAACGAGCACAACAAATTTTGATACACAGCAGAATGATTAATAGCGAACAGCATCTGTACCAATAAAAAATAAAATATAAATAGATGAAACGAGCACAACAAATTTTTATACATAGTAGAATAATTAATAGCGAACAGCATCTGTACCAATAAAAAATAAAAAATAAACAGATGAAATCATTTATCTCAAGCGTTATTGACGATGTCCTAAGCAAACACCAAAGTTTTAATAATTTAATATTTGTACTGCCAAGCCAAAGGTCTTGCGTGTTTTTAAAAGAAGAAATTATAGAAAAAGCACCAAGTTCCGGTTTTCTTCCAAAAATAATAAGCATTGAAAATTATATACAGGAATTGGCAGATATCAGCCTTATTGATGCCACACAATTGTTATTCGAATTTTACTCCATTTATCAGCAAAATATCCCCAAAGAAAACAGGGAATCTTTTGATGCTTTTTCCCAATGGGCAACCATTGCTTTGCACGATTTTAATGAAATTGACAGTTATTTAGTAAATGCAACCCGGTTTTTTTCAAATTTGAGGGATGTTAAAAAACTTGACGAATGGTTTCAGGATAAAAAACCGAGCCAATTGGCAGTTAACTATCTTCAATTTTTTGAATATTTGGCTGTTTTGTATGAGGCACTTTATGAAAAATTGAAAGTCAATAAATTTGGTTATCAGGGTTTAATTTACAAAGAAGCCACCAATAATTTGGAATTCTACATGAATAACAACAAAAACAATCATTTAATTTTTGTTGGATTTAACGCGCTGAATAAAGCAGAAGAAACCATATTTCAGGAATTGTTGAACAACAATTTGGCCACTGTTTATTGGGACGCAAACGAATCTTTTTTTAACAATTCAAATGAAGCGGGAGTATTTTTGAGAAAATATAAAAAAGAATGGGCTTATTATCAAAATAATGCGTTTTTATGGGACAACAATGCGTTGCCAATTTATAAAAATATCAACTTAATAGGCGCACCCAAAAACACCACCCAAATAAAATATGCAGGAGAATTGTTGTCGAAAATAGAGAATTTCAGCAAAACCGCCTTGGTTTTGGCCGATGAAAACTTGTTGACCTTAACGCTAAATTCCCTGCCAAACAATGTGAATAATATTAACATTACAATGGGATATCCGCTAAAGGACATTCCTTTGGCGAGTTTGTTCGATACTCTTTTTAAACTGCATTTAAACCAGCATAAATTTAATAAGGAGGCAGTACATCTTTTTTACTACAAAGATGTTTTAAACGTATTAAACAATCCTTTTCTAAATAAATTAAACGGCGGAATTCTTCAAAAGTTAATTGCTGAAATAAAAAGTAAAAACAGCATCTTTTTATCGGCAGATATGCTGAAAAAGTATATTTCATCAGAAGAAGAAGCGCAAATTTCAAACATTTTTTCATTATTTTATTTTTCAACGTCCGTAAATGAAGTCATAAAACAATGTATTGATTTGATAAATGCCCTTAAAAATCATACTGAAGGTGTTGAAAAAGAATATTTGTATCGATTTTTTACGATTTTTCAACAGTTGCAAACCTTAAATGCAACTTACAATCACATCACCGATTTAAAATCGTTGAACCTTTTTTACACCCAAATTTTAAGAACAGAAAAACTGTCGTTTCAAGGCGAACCATTGCAGGGTTTACAGCTGATGGGAATGCTTGAAACCAGGGCGTTGGATTTTGAAACCGTGATTATAACTTCAGTTAATGAAGGGGTTTTGCCGGGCGGAAAAAACGATTTTTCATTTATTCCTTATGATGTAAAAAAATATTTTGGATTGCCTACTTATCAGGAAAAGGATGCGATTTTTTCTTACCATTTTCAGCGATTGTTGCATCGGGCAAAAAACATTTATTTGATTTACAATACAGAATCTGACGGATACGGATCTGGTGAAAAAAGCCGTTTTTTAACACAACTTGAAATCAACAACCCCGATATTACAAAAACAATCATCAGTCCAAAAGTGCAACACACTATTTTTCCAATACTGCAAATTGAAAAAACGCCTGAAATAATGGAAAAATTACAGGCAGTGTTCACCAAAGGCATTTCGCCATCGGCGCTGGCAAGCTATATTTACGACCCGGTA
>CAMDPE010000073.1 GCA_945903795.1 Lutibacter flavus
GATGTTGAAATTATTACCGCTCAATTACTGCAAGATTTTAATTTAAAGCTTGTTGAAACTTATGATTTGAATGTTGGTTCAAAAAGTAAAGAGCGATTGATCAGAGAATTTTATTTAGTCTCAAAAAAATAGTACTTTTGACTTATGAAAACACTGACCAACATCGATAAAGCAGCCTATTTATTTTTAATCGTCATATTCGGATTGGGAATTTACTTTGCAAACACAGATCTTAATTATTTTGATGAAGTTTATACTGTGGAAGACGGATTTGTGGAAAATGGTTCTGCAATATTTTTATTAAGTGCCAGTTTACTTTTATTATTTCGCCTTTTTAAGCTTTTTAAACACAAAGATTTGTTGTGGAAATTTGGAATTTTGGCCATGTCGATTGTTTTCTTTTTTGGCGCAGGAGAAGAAATTTCTTGGGGACAGCGTATTTTTAATGTGGAATCTTCCCAATATTTTATAGAAAACAATGCTCAGGGAGAAACCAATTTACACAATATGGTGGTTGGGGAAACCAAAATAAATAAGTTAATTTTCAGTCAGCTTTTGACTTTTGTATTGGTCATTTATTTAATTATTACCCCATTTTTAGTCAGAAAGTTCGAGTGGATTAAAAATTTAGCCAACAAATTTGCGGTGCCCATAGTGCAATGGCATCATACCATTTCGTTTTTAATTGGAACGGGATTGTTATTATTTATAACTTCTAACAGAAAGTGGGAAATCTACGAATTGGCTTTCAGTGTCATTTTCTTGCTGATATTTATAAACCCTTTCAACAAAGAAATTTACAAGGCTAATTCATAAACTTTTTTGAAAAAGCTTTAAAAACCATATAAAATAAAGTTCCATAAATAAGGCCGAACAACATTCCCGTTGCCACATCCAAAGGAAAATGAACGCCTAAATAAATACGGCTGTAAGAAACAAATAATGCCCAAAGTATTAAAACGGGAAACAAATACCTCAACTTACTTTTTAAAAGTAAGCCAAAAAATATGGCAATGGCCATGGTATTAGCGGCGTGTGCCGAAAAATAACCATACAGACCACCACAACGACCGCCCACTAACCGAATTAAATGGGAAATATTTTCATTGTGACAAGGACGCAAACGTTTAAAACCGTATTTAAATAAGTTGCTGGTTTGATCTGACGCAGCTATCAATAAACCAATAAAAAGAACTGCAACCAACGTTTTTTTTATACCAAACTGTTTATAACTGAAATAAAGCAACAACAAATACAATGGAATGGCGCTGAACTTATTTGAAAGAAATAGCCAAAAACCATCCCAGAAAGGTGTTCCTAAATTATTTAGAAAAATGAGTAATTCAATATCTTTGTTGATCAGTGAATCTATCATTGGGTTGCATGAATTATTTATAAATTAATTGGCAAAACCCATCAATTCCAACTCAAATATCAAATCGGTATTTGGCGGAATCACATTACCGGCACCTTGCGCTCCGTAACCTAAATGAAAAGGCACAAAGAGTATTGCTTTATCGCCAATTCTCATTTTTTGCAAGCCTTCCTTAAAACCACCAATTAAGCGTGCATCCGGACCGTAAATAGTAGTGAAAGGCACGTAGCTGTTTTGTTTGTCTCGTGCTTCATCATAAATTCCGAATGCCATTGCAACTTCTTTATAACTGGTGTCAAACAATCTTCCATCAGTAAAATAGCCTGCATAATTCACTTTTACACTGCTGCCTTTAGGAGGAAACGCACCGTTTTTTGTCTCCGTAATCACCAATTTTAATCCGGAAGGTAACACTTGTGCTTCACTTAAATAATTAGTTATTTCAACCAATATCGCTGCTTTGGCCTGTTGCATTTTTTCTTGTTTCTCTTTTAAATATTTTTGATTCTTTTCATAGTAAGAAGAGAACTCCTTTTTAGCATCAAATTTTTTAGCAACTTTTCCAATAGTAATAATTTCAATATTTCTGATGGTGTCATTTTGCACAATGGAATCCACCACTGCCTGTCCTTCAACAACATTTCCAAAAACGGTATGCTTGCCGTCTAACCAGGAAGTTTCTTTGTGTGTGATAAAAAACTGACTTCCGTTTGTGGCAGGACCAGAATTTGCCATCGATAAAATACCGGGTTTGTCATGTTTCAACAAAAGATTTCCCAAACTGTCTTTAGGAAATTCATCGTCAAATTTATAGCCGGGATCTCCTTCTCCCGTGCCCAATGGATCGCCACTTTGAATCATAAAATCCTGAATAACTCTGTGAAAAATAATGCCATTGTAATACTTTTTTCCTTTTTTTATGCCAACAACATAGGGATTTGTACCCATCGCCAACGAAACAAAATTAGCGACTGTAATAGGTGTTTTTTCAAATTCAAGCTTCAACAAAATATCTCCTTTATTGGTTTCCATATTTGCATAAAGACCATCACCCAAATCGGCATATTTAGTTGTTTTACATGAAATTAAAATTAATGACAATACTATTATTACAAGTTTGGCTTTCATTTGAATCTAATTTATTTATTAAACGAGTGCTATCTATTTTAATTTAGCAGGAATTATCGATGTGCTATCGGCATTTTTAAACTGTCTTTTTTTCAAATGTAAATATAATTTGTTTGGTTAAACAATCACCAAATAAATTTTATAATTTACAAGTGTTTGCCTACATAAAAATAAAATACCCTTTTAACATATAGCGGTTAAAAGGGCCTTTTATCAATTTTTGTTTTACAAATCAACAATGTAAAACTTGTAAGCTATTATTTTTTAACTTCCAATAATTCAACTTCAAAAATTAAAGTCGCAAATGGTTTAATTGGTCCGCCTTCACGTGGTGTAGCTCCATAAGCCAATTCTTGAGGAATAAAAAACTTGTATTTTGAACCAACACTCATTAATTGAAGTCCTTCAGTCCATCCTTTAATTACTCTATTTACAGGAAATTCGGCTGGCTCTTTTCTGTCGACTGAACTGTCAAATACAGTTCCGTCAATTAAAGTTCCGTGATAATGAACTTTTACAGTTGAAGTTTCTAGAGGTTTCTCACCTTTTCCTTCTTTCAATATGATGTATTGTAAACCACTGGCGGTAACCTGAACACCTTTTGCCGTTTTATTTGTTTCTAAAAATTTAATACCTTCAGCCTTTACATCAGCAAATTCTGTTTCCATTTTTTTCTCCATATCTTCTTGTTGTTTTTTCATTGCTTCTTCTTGCTTTTTTTGAAAAAACGCTCTTAAGATTGGTTCAGTATTCTCCGGAGTTATTAAAATATTGGTAGAATCCAATCCATTCATAACACCCTGAATAAATAAATCTTTGTCGATTTCAGGGAAATTGGCTTTTAATTTACTTGAAATGTCTATTCCTAATGAATAACTAACCGTATCCACTTCGGTTTTTAATGATTTTTGTGCAGCTCCTTTATTGTTGCAGGATACCAACATTGAAATTACAGTAATTACTCCTAAAATTTTAATTGCTTTCATTTTTTTCTTTTGATTTTAATTAATTGAACTTTATATATTAATGGTTGATTTATTTCTATTTTATTTGAATCTCCTAAATATCCATATACTTTATGCGATGGAAACAGAAAAGTTGCCGAATCTCCGGCACCCATCAGTTTTAACCCGTTTCGCAGGCCTTCAATAATTTCTTGTTTGTCAATGATGTAGGTTTTTACGCCAATTTCTTCGGCACTGTAAATTACCGTATTATTAATATCATATACCGCAAAAGTATAAAAAACCTGGTCCCCAATTGCGGGTAAATTAGCATTGGCGTTTTTTTTATTAAAAGTGTACCAAAATCCATTTGGAGAAGCTATATAATGAGTTAGTGAATCTTTTTTCATGAACGCAGTAAAAACTTTTTCTTCATTTTCGTTCATTGTTTTATTGAATATTACAGATTCCTTTAAAGAAGTGCTTGTTTTTCTTAAAACTGGTTTGCGTGGTGTAGGGTTTGCACATGAAACCATAAAAACAAATAATATATAAAGAAAATAATTATTCTTCATAAGAAGTTAGCAATTCATTTTTAAATTTTGGAACAATATTTAAAAACTTTGTAATAGTGTCTTCAAGCGAAAGTTCTGACTTTCCTCCTGCGGCATTGTCGTGCCCACCTCCATTAAAATGCTTTCTGGCAAATTTATTTACTGAAAAACTTCCTTTCGACCTTAATGAAATTTTTATAATTTTTTGTTCGATGTCTTCAATAAAAATGGCGGCAAAAATAACGCCTTCAACCGACAATCCGTAATTTACAATTCCTTCCGTATCACCTTTTTGAAAATCAAATTCATTTAATTCTTTCTGAGACAAGGCAATATATGCAGTTTTTAATTCGGGAATAACCACCAAATTGGTTAATGCTCTTCCTAAAAGCTGTAAGCTACCGTATGAATTGGTATCGTAAACATTGTTATAAATTTTGGCGTTGTCCGCTCCTTTATCAATTAAATTGGCAACAATTCTGTGTGTTTCACTTGTGGTTGAAGGAAATCGAAACGACCCGGTGTCTGTCATAATGCCGGTATAAATACACGTCGCAATATCTTCATCTATCACTTCAACATCATTTAACTTTTCTAAATAATGATATATCATCTGGCACGTTGAACAAATAGAAGTGTCTGAAAACAAGTATTTTGCAATATCTTCCGGTTGCTGATGGTGGTCTATCATCATAAAAATACCTTTAAATTGCTGTAAAGTATTTTGCATATCATCTCCTACCCTGTTTAAGGCATTGAAATCCAAAATAAAAATAACTGATGCTTCAGCTATTGCTTTTTTTGATTGCCTATTTTGCATATCAAATTTCAGAACTTCTTTTGAACCTGGTATCCATTTTAAAAAATTAGGATAATCATTGGGCGAAACTACCGTTGGATGATGTCCTGTTTTTTTCAGATAATGATACATCGCCAAACAAGCGCCAATGGCATCACCATCGGGATTTTTATGAGGCACAATAACCACATTTTGAGGTGTAGAAAACAACTCTTTTATTTCCTTAATATCACTTCTATTCATAAGGGCGCAAATATACAAAAATAAAATATATTTCATTTCAATATCAAACGTACATTTGTTCAAATTATGCTCATACAAAATACAGTATTGAGTTAAGTGAATTGAGGCTATTTTTAGCCTGTAAAATGATAAAAACAATTAATGATCAATATTATTGATTGAAAAATAAAAATATGATTGCGTTGTTTAATATAATATATAGAAAATGAACCATTTAAAAGCCATCTTTATCCTTTTTTTACTTGTTTTATCCTGTAAAACAAATGAGAATCCAAAAAATAATCCACCTGATTTAAAGGAAACCAATGCTGATTTTGTGCTCGCTTTTGGGTCGTGCAACAACCAAACATTAGCAAATCCGTTGTGGGCAGCAATTGAAAAAAACAAGCCAAATGTTTGGATTTGGGGCGGTGATGTTATTTACACCGATACTAATGATATGGCTTTTATGGCCGAAAATTACCGAAAACAAAAAACCAATGCTGATTATGCTGCTTTTACTAAAAAAGTGGAAGTGCTTGCGACTTGGGACGACCACGATTATGGTTTAAACGACGGCGGCGTGGAATACCAAAAAAAAGCGGAAGCGCAACAATTGTTTTTAGACTTTTTAGATGTCGACAAAAATGATGTCCGCAGAAAACAAGAGGGCGTTTACTTTGCAAAAAATTATAGTGTGAACAGCAAAATAATTAAAATTATTCTGTTGGATACCCGATATTTTAGAACGGCGTTAACAGCCGATAATAAAACTGGAAAACGTTATAAACCAAATGTGTATGGCGAAGGAACTATGCTGGGAGAAGTGCAGTGGGAATGGCTAAAAAATGAACTTCAAAATTCAAAAGCAGCCTACAATATTATTGTGAGCAGTATTCAGTTTTTATCGGGTGAACACGGATTTGAAGCTTGGGCAACTATGCCACACGAAGTTGATAAATTGACAAATCTCCTTAAATCTAGTGGCGCAAAAAACGCCATCATACTTTCTGGAGATCGACATATTTCTGAAATCTCAAAGAAGGAAATTGACGGATTGCCGTATCCGATCATCGATTTTACGTCGAGCGGACTTACGCATTCCTATAGCGATTTTAAAGGCGAATCAAATAAATATCGATTGGGAAATGTGGTCTCAAAAAAGAGTTTTGGAATTTTAAATTTCAATTTTAAAACCAATGCCGTCACTATGAAAATTATTGGCGAAAACAATGTGGTTTTTGAAACCTACACGCAAAATTATCAGTAACTTGACTATTTTATATAGAAAATAGTATATTTGCGCCGATTTATAAAATTAAAGACAATTAAAAATGGCAACAAACAGAACGTTTACCATGTTGAAACCTGATTCCGTAGAAAAAGGATATATTGGTGCAATATTGGAAAAAATTAATGCTGCAGGATTTAGGATTGCAGCCATGAAAATGACACAAATGACCGTCGCCGATGCGAAAGCATTTTATGCAGTGCACAGCGAACGTCCATTTTTTGGAGAATTGGTTGAGTTTATGTCAAGCGGACCAATTGTAGCCGCAATTTTAGAAAAAAATAATGCTGTTGAAGATTTTCGCGTATTGATTGGCGCAACCAATCCGGCCGATGCTGCAGAAGGTACCATCCGAAAATTATACGCTTCTTCTATGGGAGAAAATGCGGTTCACGGTTCAGACAGTGATGAAAATGCAGCTATTGAAGGTGCTTTCCATTTCGCTGGCAGAGAAATATTTTAAATATATTCCTATCTCAGCCCTTTCCGAAGGAAAGGGAGTTTAATTTAAAATTATTAACAATATTTATAAAAAATCCATTGTTTTTCGCAATGGATTTTTTTATTAGCTCAAAATGATTTTAGAAATAAGCGATT
Source organism: Lutibacter flavus (assembly GCA_945903795.1). GTDB lineage: Bacteria > Bacteroidota > Bacteroidia > Flavobacteriales > Flavobacteriaceae > Lutibacter > Lutibacter flavus_A. The sequence goes on from CAMDPE010000073.1 coordinate 6,911, forward strand.
CTCCCAATTCCTCGTTCATCATTTTTATGATTTTTTCTTTGCCATAACTCAATTCTTCACGCAAAACGGAAGATTTCAATTTCACCACCAATGTTTTTCCATTTAATTCAACTTTGCTGGTATAAGAAATAACGCCATTTCCCATTAGTTTTGCCCAAGCTTCCTCAACAGAAATCTGGTTCATTCCTTTGGTTAATTTATTTTCTTTGATCACATCTTTCATCAAATCTTCCATTGACTGAAATTCATTAAAACGTTTAGCCATTTATAATTGAAATATTTTATACGGTTGGTTTGTTTTTTTTACAACGTCTTCGGTGCGCTGTTTGTGCGTATCGCTGATAAAAAGCTGCCCAAACTCATCATTGTTCACTAATTTAATCAATTGTTCTACGCGTAAATCATCTAATTTATCAAAAATATCATCCAACAATAAAATGGGCTTTATGTTGGACTGTGATTTTATAAAATCAAATTGGGCCAGTTTTAAGGCGATTAAATATGATTTTTGTTGTCCTTGCGATCCAAACTTTTTAATTGGATATCCGTCAATTTCAAACGACAGATCATCTTTATGAATACCCGCGCTCGTGTACTGTAACACCCTGTCCCTTTCCACATTTTGCGCAAACAATTCCATAAAACTGCCTTCATCCAGCTGTGTTTTATAAACCAAATTTACCTGTTCTTTGCTTGAGGAGATTGCCGCATAACGTTCCCTTAAAATCGGTATAAAAGCTTCCAGAAACTCGGTTCTCTTTTTAAAAATGATATTTCCGTAAGATTCCAGTTGCTCATTGTATACTTTTAAATTTAGCGCATCAAAAGTGCGGTTTGCCGCAAAATATTTCAACAATGAATTCCGCTGCGTAAGCACTTTATTATATTTAATAACGGACTGCAAATACAATTTATCTGATTGCGAAATCACGTTGTCCATAAATTTGCGCCGCGTGTCACTTCCTTCAACAATTAAATCACTGTCGCCTGGTGAAATAATCACCAAAGGCAAATAACCAATATGTTCTGAAAATTTTTCATACGCTTTGCCATTCCGTTTCACCACTTTTTTATTTCCCCTTTTTAAACTGCAAACCACATTCTCAATTTTATCGTTAATTTGATAGGCGCCTTCAATCATAAAGAAGTCTTCAGAATGCTTAATATTTTGCGTTGCCGCCGGATTGAAGTAACTTTTTGCAAAAGAAAGGTAATAAATTGCATCTAAAACAGTTGTTTTTCCAACACCGTTATTTCCTACAAAACAATTGATTCTTTCCTGAAAATCAAAGGTTTGTAACTCGAAATTTTTGAAATTTACCAGTGTTATTTTTTGTAAATGCATTTATTTTTTTTGAAAGTTTAAAATTATTGAAAATAAATGAAAATTTAGGCACAATTGCATTTTTACTTTCCAATTAAAAATTCTATTTTTGCGCCTACAAATTTCTAAGAAATGGCAACATACAAAAAGACAGGAAGTAAAGTTAAAGATGCTCAAAATAATATTGAAGACAAATCAACCACGGCTGAAGTTTTTAAAACTTTAGATCAAACAGCTTCAAGATCTGAACAATATATTCAAAAAAATCAAAATATCATTTTTATTGTTTTAGGAATATTGGTAGCTACCATATTGGGTTATTTGGCATATCAAAAATATGTGAAAGCGCCTCAAGAAAAAGAAGCAGCTAATGAATTGGCTTTTCCTAAAGCTTATTTTGAAAATGCCACAAATAACACAGTAGCAGCAGACTCATTATTCACTTTAGCACTAAATGGTGCCGATGGAAAATATGGATTTGTGGATATCGCAGACAAATACAGTGGCACAAAAGCAGGTAATTTAGCCAATTATTATGCCGGAATTTCATACTTGAGATTAAAAAAATATAAAGAAGCCATTGACTATTTGGAAGATTTTTCTTCAAAAGATGAATTATTGGGACCAATTGCAAAAGGGGCAATCGGTGATGCTTTTGCAGATATCAATCAGCCAGAAGATGCTTTTGACTATTATATTAAAGCTGCGGAGTTAAAAGACAATAATTTTTCAACGCCATTGTTCCTTTTCAAAGCAGGAAATACAGCGATGGAAATAGAAAACTATTCGAAAGCACAAGAATTGTTTGAAAGAATTAAAAATGATTATCCAAATGCTACTGAGGCCCAAAACATTGACCTTTATATCAATAAAGCAGCCTTTGCATCAAAAAAATAAGGTAAATGGCTACAACTAATTTATCTGATTACGATAAAACAACAATCCCAAACGCGAAGGACTTTCGGTTTGGGATTGTTGTTTCTGAATGGAATCAAGACATTACCGAAAATTTGTACTTGGGCGCCGAACAAGCATTGCTGGAAAACGGAACGCTGAAAGAAAATATTGTTCGCTATAATGTTCCCGGAAGTTTTGAACTTATTTTTGGCTGTAAATATATGCTGGAAACCGAAGAAGTTAATGCCGTTATTGCTATTGGAAATGTAATTCAGGGAGAAACAAAGCATTTTGACTTTGTTTGTGAAGGCGTTACGCAAGGCATTAAAGACCTGAATATTAAATACAATGTTCCCGTTATTTTTTGTTTGCTTACTGATAATAACAAACAGCAATCGATTGACCGCTCTGGCGGCAAACATGGCAACAAAGGTATAGAATGTGCCATAGCTGCAATAAAAATGGCCGCATTAACAGCGTTTTAACACGCTAATTATCCACAAAACTTGACCACTTATTTTTAATTCAGTAATTTTGATTTTTACTGATTAATTCAATTTTATGTTTGCTAAATTATTTAAGCCTCAGTCGCATTATGTTTTTAATTACAAACCTCGTTATTATGATGAGCGCAAAGAACGTTTACGAAATTTAGAGAAGAAATATCACAACCCTGATGGAACCGATGCCGAAATCTCAAAATTCAGTCTTACAAAAAATAATTTAAGAAACGATTGGGTAAAAAATAAAAGAAGCGCAACAAACCGATCCACAAATTTAAGACTGGCAATCATTATCGCTATTTTAGTTGGCATTGCGGCCTATCTGTTAGGATTACATACCTTATTTTAATGCCCGATATCATACAGTTATTACCGGATCACGTTGCAAATCAAATTGCGGCAGGTGAAGTCGTTCAAAGACCCGCCTCTGTTGTAAAAGAGCTGATGGAAAACGCTATTGATGCAGAAGCCACCAGCATAAAACTAATTGTGAGAGAAGCCGGAAAAACGCTTATCCAGGTGATCGACAACGGCAAAGGCATGAGCCAAACCGATGCGCGCCTGAGTTTTGAACGCCACGCAACATCAAAAATAAAAAAGGCGGAAGATTTATTCAATTTGCACACCAAAGGATTTCGGGGCGAAGCCTTGGCTTCAATTGCCGCCATTGCGCATGTGGAACTGAAAACAAAGCAGGAAGATCAGCAGTTGGGTTCCTGTTTAAAAATTGAGGGAAGCACGTTGATTTCTCATGAAAATATTTCAACATCCACAGGTACTTCGGTTGCCGTTAAAAATTTGTTTTACAACATTCCTGCCCGAAGAAATTTTTTAAAATCGAACACTATTGAAACGCGGTATATTGTAAATGAATTTCAGCGTGTGGCCTTGGCACATCCCAACATTGCATTTTCATTTTACCACAATGAAAATGAAGTTTACAATTTAAGCACCGGCAATTTACGCCAACGCATTGTGGCAATTTTGGGAAAAAAAACAAATGAAAAATTAGTGCCCATTCACGAAATCACCGATTTGGTTGAAATTAAAGGATTTGTCACCAAACCAGAATTCGCCAAAAGGAAAAGAGACGAGCAATTCTTTTTTGTGAACGACCGATTCATAAAAAACGCCTATTTAAATCACGCCGTTTCAAGTGCTTTTGAAAATTTACTGTCGGGAGGCCATTATCCTACCTATTTTTTGTACTTAACTGTACCAACAAACAGTATCGACATCAATATTCATCCCACCAAAACAGAAATTAAATTTGATGATGAGAAAACGCTGTATGCAATTTTACGGTCTGCCGTTAAACATAGTTTAGGACAATACAATGTTGGCCCTATCCTTGATTTTGACCGTGATGCAACCCTTGATACGCCATATAATTTAAAAGGTACAAATTCGCCAAATCCAAGAGTGATGGTGAATCCCGATTTTAATCCGTTTAAATCTGAGGAACAAAAATCCATTCAATTTCCATATCATAGAGAAAAAAACAGGGAATGGGAAAGTTTATATAATGGACTAGACAGCACCGGCCTTGATTTTAGATCGGAAACCGCTGATTCCGTTATGTTTTCCGAAGAAAAAGAAAACAGCAAAACCTATCAGGTTCATAAAAAATACATTGTCAGCAGCATCAAATCGGGGATTGTTTACATCAATCAGCAATTGGCGCACCAACGTATTCTATACGAAGAATTTTTAGCAAATATTACAGTTAAAGATGCCATGAGCCAGCAATTGTTGTTTCCTTTGGAATTGTCGTTTAATACTGCCGACATCGCCTTAATCAAAGAAATAAAAGATGAATTGGAAAGCATTGGTTTTTTGTTTGGTGAAATTGCCAATGACATTCTTGTGATTATGGGAATGCCGGTGAATATTATAGAAAGCCAAATAAATGCCATTATTGAAAATTTGCTGGAAGATATAAAAAATGACATTCCAAATACAAGCTTTAGTCAGGTAGACATTATGGCAAAAAGTCTGTCTAAAAGCTTAGCAATAAAAACAGGCATAAAACTTGATCTAAAAGAGCAAGAAGATATTGTAAATAAACTATTTTTGTGTAAGCAACCGGATAGTTCTCCATTTGGAAAAAAGACCTTTATCACGGTAAATATTGATGAAATTGATAAAGAATTTAACAACTAACCGTTGTTGAAAAAAATAAATTTATGGGAAGAATAACAGAAGCTGTCAAACATATCATAATTTTAAACGTAATATTATTTATTGCGCCACAATTAATGCCAAATTTAAATTTGCAAAGCTTGTTTGCTTTGTATTTTCCTGAAAACGAAAAATTCGGGTTTTGGCAGTTTTTAACGCATATGTTTATGCACGGCGGATTTGCACATATCTTGTTTAATATGTATGGGTTATGGGCATTTGGAACTCCGCTGGAACAAATGTGGGGAAGAAACAAATTTATCTTTTTCTATCTATCGGCTGGTTTAGGTGCAGGCGCCATTTACACTTTAGTAAATTATTACCAATTCAATTCGGTCTATGACCAGTTGGTTAGTATTGGTTTAACAGGTGCTGATATTCAGAGCATTTTAAATACAGGAAGTTACAATCCGCAAATACTGGAAACCATCTCGAGCGATAAACTTTCAGAGTTTTATGCTACTTACCATACGCCTGCCGTTGGTGCATCGGGCGCTGTTTATGGAATTTTGGTAGCTTTTGGCATGGCCTTCCCAAATGCAAAATTGGCATTGATATTTTTCCCGGTGCCTATTGCTGCAAAATATTTTATTCCTGTGATCATTTTGGGCGATTTATTCTTTGGAATCACAAAATATTCCGTAGGAAATGTAGCGCATTTCGCGCACGTAGGTGGCGCTTTAATCGGATTTATAATTGCTTGGTATTGGAAACAAAACCAATTTAAACAGTGGAACTAATTTGAGTATTATAAACGACATAAAACAAGCTTTTAACAAAGCCAATATTGTTGAAAAAATCATATACATCAATGTATTGTTATTTTTGATAACGGTATTGTTCCAAAATTTTGTCATTGATTGGATGGCGCTGCCGGCTGGTTTTGATGATTTTTTAAGCAAACCGTGGACATTGGTTTCCTATACGTTTATACATCAGGGTCTATTTCA
>CAMDPE010000074.1 GCA_945903795.1 Lutibacter flavus
GAATCTGCTTTAATGGGTTCGTGAAGTTCAAAAGTAATATTTACGCCAACTTCCAAAGGAAACATCCCATATCTGTTGAGTTTCCAGCAATTGTTAATGGTCATTGGAATAACATAAGCAGAAGGCGCAAATTTAGTGAGCATTTTTAAGCCATTTTCAGAAAAACGTTTGGGAATGCCATCTTTACTTCTGGTGCCTTCAGGAAAAATGACTGCGGCATACTTATTCTTTTCAATGTATTGTCCAAATTCTTTGAGTGCAGTTAAAGCCTGACGTGCATCGTTTCTGTCGATTAAAACAGAGCCACCGTGCCTTAAATTATAGGAAACACTCGGGATCCCTTTTCCCAGTTCCACTTTTGAAACAAACTTTGGATGGTATTTCCTCAAAAACCAAGAAATTGGAGAAATATCGTTCATACTTTGATGGTTTGAAACAATAATTAGGGGTACATTTTTAGGAATTGGGTATTTGCTGATAAATTTTATGCGTGTTCCTAAAATATAAAGCAGGTAAGTAAAAGTCCCGTTCATAATATCCACAGCAATTTTATGGCCTCGGTATTTTCCAAGATTAAAACCGACCCACTGCATAGCATGAAAAATAAGCAATAAACTTCCGTAAAAAAAGTAGAAGATCACAGAAAGAATGTAGGCTAAAATTTTTTTCATAATTTAAAAAAATCCGAAGCCATTTGGCTTCGGAAGCAAATTTTATAAGTTAGATAACCACAAACTCCAAGGAATTACCGCAAGAATAAGGATTAAGGCAATCGTATAAAAAATGGCAATTGTTTTAAATTTTGAGGTGTCGTCTGTTTTCTTTTTATGTTTTGAAAATCCTATTGTAATTAATGCAATGGCAATAAGAATCAACAAAGGATGCTCAATCAAAGGTTTTCTTAATTCGCTATTTTTCATCACTTCACCCATACCAACATTTTTCATCGTATCATAATAAACAGAAAAGTAATAGGCAACAAAGCCTAATATTAGTTGAATATGCGCAGTGATTAATGCAAATAGCGAAATTCGTAAATCTTTGGCTTTGAACTCTTTTTTTGAAGTCAATCCAATAATGGCATTTACAACAGCAATAATTAAAATTAGCAATACAAGGTAAGCCCAATAAGAATGAATCATTTTAGTCATAGTAAATATGTTTTTAGTTTGAAGCAAAAATAGGGAAATTAAATTAAATTAATTATTAAAGAAAACAATCTAAGAGAATTATTAATTGTTTAATGGGCGAATACTTTGTTCAAACTAATTGTATAATTTGATTGTTAAAAAGCTGTGGAATGGAAGCTAAAACAAATTAAAGAGGTTTTTTTATAACGATAATTTTGAAAACGTTTTAGTTTAATTTGATTAAGGTGCCGATACTTAGCGGAAAGCACTTAAACATTATTCATCAGTTTTTAAAAAATGGATTATAAAATAACATAAAAGCCAGCATCTATAAGTAATTTTTTATTTTTATAATAGACTGATAATTATCATATTAGTTATTAAAAATATTTACATTAACTTTTTATGCTTTTTTTATGTCGTTTTTTACAATAATTGGAAAAAAATTGTATTTTGCATCAACATTAACCAAAATTATAAAGGATATTATGAAAAAATTACTAAGTATCATTTTTGTACTTTTTATGGGTTCAGTTATGTTTGCCCAAACTTCAATTACAGGTACTGTAAAAGAAGCAAAAACTGGTGAGCCAATTCCTGGCGCCAATATAAAAATTGTGGGTAAATCCATAGGAACCACAACAGATTTTGACGGAAACTTTTCATTTAAAGTTGCCCAAAATCCACCTTTTACCCTTGAGGTTTCTCTTATTGGGTATTCAATGACAAAAGTTGAAATTACTAAAAATGAACAAAGTGTTAGCGTATTGCTTGATGAAGCGGCTACCGCACTAGATGAAGTTGTTGTATCAGCTTCAAGAACGCCTGAACGCGTTTTGGAATCTCCTGTAACCATTGAAAGAATGGATATTAGAGATATAAAAAACACTTCTTCTCCTACTTTCTATGACGGATTGGAAAATTTAAAAGGAGTTGATGTTAATGTAAGTAGTTTAACATTTAAATCAATCAATACTCGTGGTTTTGCCACAATTGCAAATTCGCGTTTTATGCAATTGGTTGATGGGATGGACAATTCATCACCTGCATTAAACTTTAACTTAGGAAACTTATTGGGAATGTCAGAATTAGACGTTAACACTGTAGAGTTGCTTCCTGGAGCTTCATCTGCTTTATATGGGGCCAATGCTTTTAATGGTATTTTGTTTATGACAAGTAAAAGTCCGTTTGAATATCCAGGCATAAGTGTTTATGGAAAAACTGGAATTACTTCACAAAAAGCTGCTGGCGACAATAAGTTTGCTGATGTTGGAATTAGAATGGCTTATAAATTTAGTGATAAGTTTGCCGCAAAAGGATCATTTTCCTACTTAAAAGGAACAGAATGGTATGCTACAGATTATGAAGATCACGATAATCCGGGATTTGACAGAACCAATCCTGCGTATGACGGATTAAACGTTTATGGTGACGAAGTATCCACTACTTTAGATTTTGAACAAATAGCGCTTGCAAATGGAGTTCCGGCTTTTATCGCGTCATCAATGGGTTCATCTACTGTTTCTAGAACTGGTTATAATGAAGTAGACTTAATGAAAGATTATTCAGCTACAAGCGTCAAAGCTGATTTTGCTTTTCATTATAGACCTTTTGCCAATGATGTAGAAGTTATTTACAACGCTAAGTTTGGACAGGGAAATACCATTTACCAAGGAGCAAATAGATACAATATCAACAATTTCTTTATGCAACAGCATAAAATAGAAATTAAGGGCAATAACTTTTTTATAAGAGGATATGTTACAGATGAAGATGCAGGAGATTCTTACGATAGCCGTTTTGCTGCAATTAACATAAACAGAAGCTGGAAATCTGATACAGATTGGTTTACCCAATATGCTGGAGCCTATCTTCAAACATATGTTGGGACAATAATGGGTGGAGGAACGCCTAATCCAGCCCTAATTCACCAACAAGCTCGTGCATATGCTCAAACAGGTGCATTAGTTGCAGGCTCAGATGCTTTCAAAACTGCTTTTAACAATGTGATTTCTGATCCAGACTTAGCTACAGGAGCAAAATTTCAGGATAACACAAAAATTTATCATTCAGATGCCAATTATAATTTTGCGGATTTAGTTGATTTTGCAGATATTCAGGTTGGTGGTTCTTGGAGACAATATTCTTTAAACTCTTCAGGAACAATTTTCACTGATTCTGATGGCCCAATCAATTATGAAGAATATGGTGCTTATATGCAAATGCAAAAGAAATTTGTTGATGACCGATTGAAATTTACAGGATCTTTGCGTTACGATAAAGCACAAAACTTTGATGGAAATGTTTCCCCTAGAGTTTCAATATCTTACTCTTTGGGACAAGGCAAAACACGTAACCTAAGAGCTTCCTTTCAAACAGGTTTCAGAAATCCAACCACACAAGACCAATATATTGGCTTAGATGCAGGTAGGGCAATTTTAGTAGGTTCTGCTCCAGACAATTTGGACAGATATTCCACAAATCCATTATCAGTTAGTGCTACAGGTCAAGCTTTAGGATCTCCTAGTACAGTTGAATTATCTGGAAGAAGGGCTTATGACAACGCATTCACTTTGAATTCTGTGATGTTAGGAGCACCAGTTAAATCTAATGTAAATCTTGTAAAACCTGAAAAAGTATCAGCGTATGAAGTTGGCTATAGAGCCGGTTTTGGAAAATTGTCTTTAGATATGAGTGCATATTATAACCAATACCAAGATTTTATTGGAGTTAAAACAGTGATTGTACCGTATTATGGAAAAACAGATTTTTCTGATTTTGTTCCCGGTACTCTTCCAGCTCCTTTAGCTGCAATTGCATTAAGTAAAGGAGATTATAAACCATTCCAAGTTTATACAAATTCACCGGCAGACATCAATTCTTATGGCGCAACAATTGGTATGGACACTAAAATAATGGGTAACTACAGTTTTGGAATTAATTACACTTTCGCAAAATTTGAATTTGACCAAGCTTCAGATCCTGATTACGAAGCCAGTTTTAATACACCAGAACATAAGGTGAAAATTTCCTTTGGAAACACGGATGTTATTGAAAACTTAGGATTCAATATCAATTACAGATGGAATGACAGGTATTTGTATGAAGCAACATTTATAAATGGAATGATTGATGCACGTTCAGTGGTTGACGCTCAAATTAATTACACCGTTCATAAATGGAAGTCTATATTTAAAATAGGAGGTGCCAATATTGGAGGAAAAGAATATTTTAGTGTTCCTGGAACAGGAAAAATAGGCTCACAATATTTTGTGTCTTGGACAATTAATCCATAGAAATTAAAAATAATTTTGAAAAAGAAGCGCCCTAAATTTTTAGGGCGTTTTTTTTTAATTAAACACATATTTTGTTTTTCAAAATAAAATCAAAAAACTATCTTTGCACCTTGAAAATTAAGGGTGATACCAAAAGAGTAAATATCTAAAAAATAAATAGTTAAAGTAATGGCAAAAGTTACAGGTAGAGTTGCACAAATTATTGGACCGGTTATAGACGTTGAATTTCAATCTGAAGCTGAGCTTCCAAAGATATATGATTCTTTGGAAATCATCAGAAAAGATGGTTCATTGTTGGTATTAGAAGTACAATCGCATATTGGTGAAGATACCGTTAGAACCATTTCTATGGATTCAACAGATGGCTTAAGTAGAGGTACAGAAGTTGTTGCAACAGGTAAAGCAATTCAAATGCCTGTTGGAAAAGATATTTACGGACGTTTATTTAACGTAATTGGTGATGCTATTGACGGATTGGGGAATTTGCCTAAAGAAGGTGAAAACGGATTGCCAATTCACCGTCAGGCGCCAAAATTTGAAGATTTATCTACTTCAACAGAAGTTTTATTCACAGGGATTAAAGTAATCGATTTAATTGAGCCTTATGCAAAAGGTGGAAAAATTGGATTATTTGGTGGTGCAGGTGTAGGTAAAACCGTATTGTTGATGGAACTGATTAACAATATTGCAAAAGGTCACGGTGGTTTATCTGTATTTGCAGGTGTTGGTGAAAGAACACGTGAAGGAAATGACCTTTTGAGAGAAATGCTTGAATCTGGCATTATAAAATATGGCGATGCTTTTATGCACTCTTTGGAAGAAGGCGGATGGGATTTGTCTAAAGTTGACAAAGCAGGATTAAGAGAATCAAAAGCAACGTTTGTTTTTGGACAAATGAATGAACCTCCTGGAGCACGCGCGCGTGTTGCTTTATCAGGATTGACCATTGCAGAATATTTCCGTGATGGTGCTGGTGCAGGGGAAGGACAAGGAAAAGATGTATTATTTTTCGTAGACAATATTTTCCGTTTTACACAAGCAGGTTCGGAAGTATCCGCATTGTTGGGGCGTATGCCCTCGGCGGTAGGTTATCAGCCAACTTTGGCAACAGAAATGGGTGCCATGCAAGAACGCATCACTTCAACAAAAAACGGCTCAATTACTTCAGTTCAGGCAGTTTATGTGCCTGCGGATGATTTAACCGATCCAGCTCCAGCTACAACTTTTGCGCATTTGGATGCCACTACGGTATTGTCGCGTAAAATTGCGGAATTGGGTATTTATCCAGCTGTGGATCCATTGGATTCCACTTCAAGAATTTTAACAGCCGATATTTTAGGACACGAACATTATGATTGTGCACAACGCGTAAAAGAATTGTTGCAACGTTATAAAGAATTACAAGATATTATCGCCATTTTGGGAATGGAAGAATTATCCGAAGAAGATAAATTGGTTGTTTACAGAGCGAGAAGAGCACAACGTTTCTTATCGCAACCATTCCACGTTGCTGAGCAATTTACAGGAATTCCTGGTGTTTTGGTTGATATTAAAGACACCATTAAAGGATTTAATATGATTATGGATGGTGAACTTGACAAATATCCTGAGGCTGCATTTAACCTAAGAGGATCAATTCAGGAAGCTATTGACGCAGGAGAAAAAATGTTGGCGGAAGCATAATTTAATTATCAATTAAACAATTATGATTTTAGAAATAGTAACACCAGAAGCCACTATATTGCGTACGCAAGTTGATTTAGTGACATTACCTGGAAGTGACGGCAAATTTCAGTTGCTAAACCATCACGCAGCAATTGTATCGTTGCTTGTTGAAGGTGAAGTTAAATTTAAGGGCACAAGCGTCGTTATTAATGAACAATTTGAAAGTAAGTTTATAAATGTCAAAGGTGAATACTCTTTGCCAATAAAAAGTGGCACTGTTGAAATGAAAGAAAACTACGTTATTGTTCTTGCCGATTAAAATCAATTAAAATAATTTTAAAAAAGTCTTCGTTTTTTGAACGGGGACTTTTTTTTGCTTAAATAATTGAATTATAGCTTTGATAAATGATTTGTTTTAAAGAACTTTAGCTCAAATATTTAATCAATCAAACACTTTATGAAATTTTATAAATTACTCCTATTATTTTTAATAAGTTCCAATTTTATTTATGCGCAAATTAATTCCGCAGAGGCAAAAAATAATTTAAACCCATTACCAAATTACCGATTGGCAGCCAAATTTTCCCCAGATAATTTAGCTAAATTGGTACATTCGACAACGGTGACACCACATTGGTTAAAGAAAGGAAACCGTTTTTGGTATCAGTATAAAACAACTTCCGGTTCCAATTATTATTTGGTTGACGCCGACCAAAAATCTAAATCAAAATTATTTGACAATGCAAAAATGGCGAAATGGTTAACGGAAATTATCAAAGATCCATACGACGCACAACATTTGCCGAAATTTGATTTTAAATTTGTTAAAAACGAAACTGCCATTCGTTTTAGAGTTACCTCTACCGAAGAAGTTGAAGCGGTTGAAAAGGAAGAAAAATCAGAAAAGAAAAAAGATGAGATAGGAAAGGATTCAACTACGGTTAAGAAGGACAAAAAGAAGAAACCTAAAATGGAGAAAAAAGTGTATCACCTTGAGTATAAATTGGGTGATAACAAACTTACTATTATTGACAATAAAAAGGAAGATGAAAAATTAAAACGCTGGCCAAATATTGCGCCGGATAGTTCTGTGGTGCTTTTTTCAAAGAACTTTAATTTATATTGGATGGACAAGGCAAACTTTTTAAAAGCCGTGAAAAATGAAAAAGATTCCACTATTATTGAAAACAAATGGACAACTGATGGTGAAGAAAATTATAGCTATGGAGGCGAAAGTAGGGATGAAAATAATGAAACCAAAGAAGAAAAAAAGGACGAGAGAAAAGGAATTTGGGGAACTTGGTCACACGATTCCAAGAATTTCATTTTTCAAAAATCTGATGACAGAAAGCTTAAGGATTTATGGGTCATAAATTCGGTTTCTAAAAAAAGACCAACATTGGAGACTTATAAATATCATATGCCAGGTGAAAAAGAGTTTTCAAAGGAGGAATTATTAATTTTTAACATTCCAACAAAAAATATTACCAAGGTAAAATTAGATACGGTAAAACAACAAAGTTTGTCGGTTTACCGAGCTCCGGAAAAAAAATCCAATGCCGATGATGAATTTAATCCTTCCTTATTATTGTCTAAAAAAGGAAAAATATATTTTAACAGCATCAGCAGAGACCGAAAAAAACTAGATATCTGCGTGGCTGATATTGCAACAGGTGAAGTAACTGTTTTAATTGAAGAAAGGTTTAATACCTATATCGAATCAAAACCCTTGGTGTTGTTCAACAATGAACAGGAAATCTTGCATTGGTCGGAACGCGACGGCTGGGCGCATTTTTATTTGTATGATGCCAAAGGAAATTTAAAACAACAGGTGACCAAAGGGTCATTTCACGTTGATGATTTTGAAAATATCAATGAAAAAGAACGGGTAATATACTTTACTGCAAATGGCGTTGATGCCAATCAAGATCCTTATTTTTCAAATTTGTATCGGATTAATTTAGATGGATCAGGTTTAAATAATATCAACTCAGGTGAATACAATACGGCAGTAAGTATGGGCGATTCCAATGCTTATTTTGTGAGTAATTATTCCAGAGTAAATACTGTTCCGAAATCGGAACTAAGAACAAATACAGGAAGCGTGGTTATGGCTTTGGAAGAGGCAGATTTATCACAACTGTTCGCAACGGGCTATAAATTTCCGGAACCTTTTAAAATGAAGGCTGATGACGGAATTACAGATCTTTATGGCGTAATGTACAAACCTTACGATTTTGATTCCACAAAAGTTTATCCACTAATAGAATATGTGTATCCTGGCCCTCAAACTGAAGCGGTGGACAAATCTTTTTCCATCAGAATGAACAGAACTGATCGTATTGCACAGGTTGGATTTATTGTAATTACATTAGGAAACCGAGGAGGCCATCCCGATCGTTCAAAGTGGTACCATAATTATGGTTATGGAAACCTGAGAGATTATGGCCTGGCCGATAAAAAATATGTAGGGGAACAAATGGCTGATAAATATCCATTTATTGATATTGAAAAAGTGGGAATATTTGGACATTCAGGTGGCGGATTTATGTCCACCGCAGCGATGCTTGTTTACCCAGATTTTTTTAAGGCTGCAGTTTCTTCCGCAGGAAATCACGATAATTCAATGTATAACAGCTGGTGGAGCGAAACGCATCATGGCGTGAAAGAAGAAATGGAGGATGACGGAACAATTTCTTACAAATATGAGATTGACAAAAACCAATCGTTAGCATCAAATTTGAAAGGGAGATTAATGCTGGTTACCGGCGATGTTGATAATAATGTACATCCTGGCGCCACCATAAGAATGGCAGATGCTTTAATTAAAGCAAACAAACGTTTCGACTTTATGCTATTGCCTGGCCAACGCCATGCTTTTGGCGATATGACAGAATATGCCTTTTGGCTTACTGCCGACCATTTTAGCAAATATTTACTGGGTGTTGAAGCAACCAATGTTGATATGCTTGAAATGAATAGAGACAAGCCTAAAGGCAAATAATTAAAAGTTTTGCATAAATTATATACCTAAAAAAAGCGCCATTCAATATTATTGAATGGCGCTTTTTACTTTTAGGAAAATATTTTAAGAGAACAGTTTCACGACGTCATTTCCGTTTGCCAGAATAAGCAGCGCAATTAATAATAGAAATCCTGTGATTTGGGCATATTCTAAAAATTTATCACTTGGCTTTCTGCCAGTAATCATTTCATACAACGTAAACATCACGTGGCCGCCATCCAATGCCGGGATTGGCAATAAATTCATAAAGGCCAGCATAATTGACAAGAATGCCGTAATTCCCCAGAAAGACTGCCAGCTCCAAGTAGATGGAAAAATATTACCGATGGCAATAAAACCGCCAATGCTTGTTGCGCCTTTTTTAGTAAAAACATATTTAAATTGTGTGATGTAATCTTTTAATGTCCAAACAGCCAAAGAGTTTCCTTTTGGAATACTTTCTAAAAATGAAAAGTCTTTATGTTGGAAGTTAATAAAGTTTTGTGTATTTGGCGCAACACCAATTTTGTTCTCTTTTCCAGGTTGAAGGGTAATGTTTTGTATCGAGCCTTCTCTATCAACACTTATATTAATTTCATCTGATGAATTCACAACTAATTTCGTAAACTCATGCCAATATGCAACAGGAGTATTATCAACAGCAATAATTTTATCATTTTTTAACAATCCGGCTTTTTCGGCTATAGAACCAGCAACAACGGTATCGATTACAGGTGGAATTCGAACGGAAAATGGCTCCATAATACCTTTTTCCCACATAATTTCTCCAATATTTTCTGGAATTGCCAGTGTTTCAACCGTGCCATCTTCGTGCATTACCTCAAGCGAGGTAATTCCCCTTAAGAATAAATGTCTGTTAACATCGGTAACATCCAAAGGTTCAACACCATCAAATTTCATTATTTTATCACCATCCTTAAAACCATATTCAGTTAATATTTCATTTACGGCAAAGCCATGTTTTATGTCGGTTGGTTTTACAAAATCAACACCCCAAACAAAAACAATCATAATGTAAATTACAATTCCCAGAATAAAATTCACCGTAACGCCGCCTAACATAATAATTAAGCGTTGCCAAGCCGGTTTTGATCTAAATTCCCAAGGTTGTGCAGGCAGTTTCATCTGTTCGGTATCCATGCTTTCGTCAATCATACCTGATATTTTTACATATCCGCCCAAAGGAATCCATCCAATGCCGTAAACCGTTTCCCCAATTTTCGTTTTAAACAATGAAAATTTATAATCAAAAAATAAGTAGAATTTTTCAACGCGGGTTTTAAATATTTTTGCGGGAATAAAATGTCCCAATTCGTGCAGTACAATTAAAAATGATAAACTTAAAATAAACTGTAAAGCCTTAATCAATATGTCCATATATATTTATTCAAATTACTAAAATCGCACAAATGTACGGTTTTAAATACAGTTGTAAAAACTCAATAATTAGGATATTGTGGGTTTTAACAAAGTTTTAAAGGAGTATAGCAACTATCATAATCTATTGCATTAAATTTGTGTTTTAAATTTTCAAAAAATGAATCTTAAATTTTTCAAAAAATCTGTTCCTACGCTTATTATCATGGCTGTTTTTTCAGTTGGGATGATTTTCGCCATTTATACGCTTTTAACGCCCGAAAAAAAATTACCCGTTTTTAATCCTGCCGATGTAAACCCTAAATTGGTTGATGAAAGTGTGGTTCATATAAGAAGGAATCATAAAGTTGCCGATTTTAAACTAATCAATCAAAATGGAGAAATTATAACCCAGGAAGATTATAAAGACAAAATTTATGTCACAGATTTTTTCTTTACGCGCTGCATGACTATTTGTCCGGTAATGACCAATAATATGGGAAAACTACAGGAAGTTTTTAAAAATGATGATGATATTAAATTTCTGTCACTTTCGGTGACCCCAGAGATGGACAGTATTCCTATTTTAAAAGAATATGCTATAAATAAAGGCGTAATTGATGCTAAATGGAATATCACCACCGGCGATAAAAAACATATTTACGAGTTGGCTCGCAAAAGCTATTTTGCAGTTTTAGATGAAGGAGATGGCGGATTACAGGATTTTATTCATACCGAAAATTTTATTTTAGTCGATAAAAAACGTCAAATTCGTGGGTTCTATGATGGCACAGACAGCAAGGATATTGAACGCTTAACCGCTGATATAAAAATATTGCAAAATGAATATAAACATAAGTGATAATTATCATTGTTTAGAATCATTCTAATTTAGTATATTTGCCTATTATTTATAATTATTCTTAATAATGGGAGATACTATAGCAAGTTTACTGATTGGTGAAATAGGAATTATTCAAGATTTTTGCCTGGACGCTATTCCATTAAATCTATTGGAAATGGGCTGTTTGCCAGGAAAAGAAGTGAGATTGATACAAATCGCGCCGCTAAAAGATCCTTTATACATAAAAGTGAACGGAAGCCATTTAGCCATTCGAATAGAAACAGCAAAACAAATTAATATCACCAAGTTGCGCTAATGAAAGGCACATCGCTTTTAAACATAGCCTTGGTTGGAAATCCCAATACAGGCAAAACTTCATTATTCAACCAACTTACGGGTTTAAATCAGAAAGTTGGAAATTATCCCGGAATTACAGTAGATAAAAAACAAGGGAAATGTAAAATCACTGAAGATTTAACTGCAGAAATTACCGATTTACCTGGTACTTACAGCATAAATCCAACCACTTTAGATGAAACCATCGTGTTGGAAACCTTGCTTAACAAAAAGAACAATTCCTACCCCGATTTGGTTATTGTGGTTGCAGAAGTTGAAAACCTCAAACGAAACCTATTTTTATATTCTCAAATAAAAGATCTACAATTTCCTTCCATATTGGTGATTAATATGTCGGATCAAATGATTCGCAAAGGAATCACCATTGATATTGACGCGTTAAAAAAGGAATTAAAATCTGAAATAATTTTAATCAGCGCCAGAAAAAATTTGGGGATTGATGCATTAAAAAGAGAAATTGAAAATTTTGAAAACTGGAATACGGAACCAATCGCCAATATTTCAGATAAAATAGATACCGCATTTTTTGAGAACATTGAAAAAACATTTCCCGAATTTTCTTTATATAAATCGTGGTTATTAATTACGCAGCAAAAAAATTGCGGTTTTTTATCAGAGAAGCTGAATCAAAAAATAACAGCGTTTAATACCGAAACTGAAAAAATTAAGAAATATCAGCATAAAGAAACCATTTACCGGTATCAAATAATCAATGAAATTTTAAAAAAAACGTATTCAGTCAATAAAAATGAAGCGACTGATTTGCGTTCAAAACTCGATAGAATTTTAACCCACAGAATTTATGGATATATCATATTTTTTGGGATTTTGATGACCATTTTTCAATCTATTTTTGAATGGGCAAGTTTGCCTATGGATTTAATAGACAGTTTGTTTGCAAATTTGAGTGAGCTGGCTAAAGCTAATTTGCCAAAAGGAACATTTACCGATTTGATTGCCGAAGGCGTTATTCCAGGCGTAGGTGGCGTGGTTATTTTTATTCCGCAAATTGCTATTTTATTTATGTTCATTGCAACTTTGGAAGAGACG
>CAMDPE010000075.1 GCA_945903795.1 Lutibacter flavus
GGTATCTGTAAATATTCGGGCGGCGGCATGCAACTGACGCAAAACGCCAATCCAACCGACGGACTTTTTGATATTTCCCACATCAATAAAATAAATTTAATAACGATTTTAGGTAATCTTGGCGGATTGTTCAATGGCAACATCACCAATCATAAATTGGTTAAAAATTATAAGACTTCTGCATTAAAAATAACAGATTTGGATACGCAAATAACCTATATTCAGGCGGATGGGGAATTGGTAGGTTCAGGAAGTTTTGAAGCTGAAATACTGCCAGGCACTTTTAATTTTATTGTTCCAAGGTTTTAAGTTTTAATGTTATCAACAGCTAATATTATAATAAAAAGATTTTTTTAAAATTTTAAAAACTATTGGTGTTGGTTATAGTGTGTTCATAAGTGCAATAAATTTATTGATTTTAATTTTTTAGGTTCACTTATTAAAAGATATAAACAGTTTATTAAAATATAAATCATTAAAAATCAATTAAATTAAATGGGTTATAAACAATCTTTAAAACTCTATAATTTTACGTTTTTTTAATAAGTATTTCGTTTCAAAATGTTCATAATGGCCTAAAAAATTGTTCAAAACTAAATTTAAAAAAAGATAAAAATAGTTGCACAATAATTATCAATTTTGGCACTACAATATTCTCTTCACATTTCAAAATATAGTTTTCATTTTTAAACATCAAGTTATTCACAATTTGATTTTATGATAAAGTAATTGTTAATCAATATATTAAAAAATGCTATTAACAATTTTATTTTTCAAGGTTAATAACTATGAATTTGTATTTTTGTAGTTCACTAATGTTTTAATAAACTACTTATGACCATTGCAATAGGAAACGATCACGCAGGAACTCAACACAAATTTGAAATTATAAAATTGCTTGAAAAAAAAGGACACAAAGTTTTAAACTTTGGAACTGACACCAGTGAAAGTATGGATTATCCAGATACTGTTCATCCTGTTGCAAATGCGGTAGAAAATGGTGAAGCAGATTTTGGGATTACCATTTGCGGCAGCGGAAATGGCGCACAAATGGCAGCCAATAAACATCAGGGAATTAGGGCAGCACTTTGCTGGAACAATGAATTGGTGGCACTTGCCCGTGCCCATAACAATGCCAATGTATTGAGCATTCCGGCACGTTTTGTTACTGCGCAACAAGCTTTGGATTTTGTTGATATTTTTTTAACAACTGAATTTGAAGGTGGACGCCACCAAACCAGAATTGATAAAATACCTTGCTAACTATATATTGATATGTTATACGTTTAGACTTATATTAACTTTAAACGTGAAACTCCAAACCTTAAACAAATTGTAAATCGTAATTCAAAAATGGGTCAAAACCATAGTCATGAACATCCGACATTAACTGGTAAAAATTTACTTTTTTCCATTATATTAAACATTGTAATTACGATTGCCCAAATTATTGGCGGCCTTGTTTCGGGAAGTTTAGCGTTAATTTCTGATGCGGTCCATAACTTTTCAGATGTTGTTTCTTTAATCATTAGTTACGGAGCAAATTTACTTACCCATAGAAAAAAACAAACGTTAGAATATACTTTTGGCTATAAAAGAGCTGAAATGATTGCTGCTTTTTTTAATGCAGCATCTTTAATTGTGATTGGTGTTTTTTTAGGAATTGAAGCGATTAAACGTTTCTCGGAAGTAAAGGAAATACAAAGTGGCTTAGTAATTTGGTTGGCAATTTTAGGAATTGCTGCCAACGGGTTGAGTGTTTTGTTGTTAAAAAAAGACGCAAAACATAATATGAACATGAAAAGCGCCTATCTTCATTTATTATCGGATATGTTAACATCAGTTGCGGTTTTAATTGGTGGTTTGCTGATGAAATATTATCAGATTTATTGGATTGACGCCTTATTAACATTGCTGATTTCGTTCTATTTAATATATATGAGCTGGACAATTTTAATAGATTCCTTAAAAATTTTAATGCTATTTGCGCCATCTCACATAAAAATTAAGGAAGTTGTTGATGAAGTGCAAAAAGTATCGGGCGTAAAAAACATCCACCATATTCATATTTGGCAATTGAATGACCACGAATGTCATTTTGAAGCGCATTTAGAGTTTGAAAACGATATTAAATTATCCGAATTTGATTTGGTTTGTGAGGCAGTTGAAAAATTATTATTCGAAAAATTTCATATCCAACATTGTAATTTGCAGCCCGAATTTAAAAGAAATGACCTTAAAGAAATTATAATCCAAGACTAAAAAATGCTCACTATTTTAACAAAATCATTTTCAGAATTATCAACCAAAGAACTCTATGATATTTTGCAATTGCGTGCAGAAGTTTTTGTGGTTGAACAAAATTGCGTGTACCAGGATATCGATGGAAAAGATGAAAAAGCGTTGCATGTAATCGGTTTTAAAAATGATAAAATTGTGGCTTATTGCCGAATTTTTAAACCGGGCGATTATTTTGAAAAAGCAAGTATCGGCCGTGTTGTGGTTGCTGCCAGCGAACGTAAATTTGGCTATGGACATGTGATATTTCAACATTCAATAGATGCTGTTGAAACTTATTTTAAAGAAACTTCCATTAAAATATCGGCACAATTATATTTGAAAAAATTTTATGAATCGCATGGATTTCATCAAGTTGGCGAGGGTTATTTAGAAGATGACATTCCGCATATAGCTATGATAAAAAACCAATAAAATGAACAATCCGAAAGTAAAAATCATAGACGTCAAAAATTTATCAAACGCGCATTACAAACTTGATAAAGTCGATTTTGAGTTTCAAACAAAAAGCGGCAGCTGGCAAAAACAAAGCAGGGAATGTTACGACCGCGGCGACGGTGCAGCAATTTTATTGTACAATCCAACAAAAAAAACAGTAATTCTTACCAAACAATTTAGGATGCCAAGCTATTTAAACGGAAATTCCAGCGGCATGATGATTGAAGTTTGCGCAGGTTTATTGGATGAAGACCATCCTGAAGCCTGCATCATAAAAGAAGCGGAAGAGGAAACCGGTTTTAAAATTAGCAATCCAAAAAAAGTATTCGAATTGTACTCAACACCGGGAGCTGTGACCGAAAAAATACATTATTTTGTTGCTGAATATTGTGATGCAATGAAAATAAGCGATGGCGGCGGTTTAGAAGCCGAACATGAAGAAATTGAAGTGCTCGAAATTAATTTTGAATACGCTATGGAAATGGTGTCAAAAGGAGAAATTAACGATGCCAAAACAGTGGTATTGTTGCAATATGCAAAACTGAACAACTTGGCTTAAATCATATTTTTTGTTCATACTTATTTTTTTAATATGGTAAAAGCTACCATACTTTTTTATAATTTAGCGGCAAACTATTTTAACTCATTTTATTATAATTATGGCAGACGACAAAGAAAAAGTAGCGAAATTAAAAGCGTTACAATTAGCACTTGATAAATTAGACAAAACCTACGGAAAAGGTACAGTGATGAAAATGGGCGATGTTGCCATAAGTGATATTGAAGCCATTTCAACAGGTTCATTGGGATTAGATATAGCTTTGGGTGTTGGTGGTTATCCACGTGGAAGGGTTGTTGAAATTTATGGACCGGAATCATCTGGGAAAACAACCTTGGCTTTGCACGCAATTGCGGAAGCCCAAAAAGCTGGTGGTATTGCAGCATTTATTGATGCGGAACATGCATTTGACCGATTTTATGCGCACAATTTAGGTGTTGATATTGATAATTTAATTATTTCCCAACCAGATTATGGAGAACAAGCATTGGAAATTGCCGACAATTTAATCAGCTCAGGCGCTGTTGATATTGTGGTAATTGACTCGGTAGCTGCATTAACGCCAAAAAGTGAAATTGAAGGCGAAATGGGTGATTCTAAAATGGGATTGCACGCAAGATTGATGTCGCAAGCGCTTCGTAAATTGACAGGTACCATTCACAAAACAAATTGTACCGTTATTTTTATCAACCAGTTGCGTGATAAAATTGGCGTCATGTTTGGAAATCCTGAAACTACCACAGGAGGAAATGCACTTAAATTTTATGCATCTATCCGTTTGGACATCAGAAGAAAAACACAAATTAAAGATGGTGAAAAAGTAATAGGAAATGCCACCAAAGTTAAAGTGGTGAAAAATAAAGTGGCCCCGCCTTTTAGAACGGCTGAATTTGATATTATGTACGGAGAAGGTATCTCTAAAGATGGAGAAATATTGGATTTGGGCGTAGAATTGGGCATTGTGAAAAAAAGCGGTTCGTGGTTTAGCTATGGCGAAACAAAATTAGGTCAAGGTCGTGATGCTGTGAAAGTTTTGATAAAAGACAATCCTGAATTGTCCGAAGAACTTGAATCGAAAATCAAAGAAGCCATCAATGCGATGACTAAAAAAGATTAAAAAACTAATTTTTTAAAAATAGTATCAAAAAAGGAAGTGAATTAAAAATTCACTTCCTTTTTTGATTTATAAAATTCTAAAAAAATAAACTAAAAATCGGCTTCTAAACACCTGAAAAACAAAAAATTTCAAAAAATTAATAATAGCCAATAATAGTTTAACTTTGCAAAAATAAAATACAATTCAAAATATTTTTTTAACATTAGCCCTTCCTATTTCTTTTGAAAAAAACTAGCATAAAAACGTTGCTCGGCAGAACAGACGTTGTTGACTTTCCCCAACTTGAGTTGTTTAATATTGATATTAAAGTTGATACAGGTGCCTATACTTCAAGTTTTCATTGCCATAGCATTCAGGAAGAAAATAATGTATTGAGATGTCAGTTTTTAGATCCTAAACATGAAAAATACCACGAAAAATATTTTACATTCACCGAGTTCACCCAAAAAAAAGTAAAAAGTTCTAACGGAATTATCGAAAACAGGTATTTAATTAAAACAGAAATACTTATTTTTAATGAAATTCATTCCATTGAACTTTCCTTAACAGAAAGAGGTTCGATGAAATTTCCCGTGTTGTTGGGAAGAAAGTTTCTATCAAAGAAATTTATGGTAGACACTGCAAAAAAAAATCTGTCATTTAAAAACATATTGATTAAAATTTAATAAAATGCAAAGTATGAAAATTGTTGTTTTATCAAGAAATCCAAATTTATACTCAACAAAAAGACTTGTTGAAGCCGGAAGAGCCCGAAATCATGAAATGTTGGTAGTTGATCATTCAAAATGCGATATTATTATTGAAAAAAAGAAACCAGCCATAAGATATAAACACGAATTACTGACAGATATTGATGCTGTAATTCCAAGAATTGGCGCTTCGGTAACTTTTTTCGGAACGGCGGTTGTGCGTCAATTTGAGATGATGAAAGTTTTTACCGCCATCGAATCCCAAGCATTGATGCGTTCACGCGATAAATTGAGAAGTTTGCAGGTGTTGTCACGTGCTGGTTTGGGTTTGCCAAAAACGGTATTTACAAACTATTCCAAAAATGTAAATGACATTATTAAAGATGTTGGCGGAACACCTTTAGTGATTAAATTATTGGAAGGAACCCAAGGTTTGGGCGTGGTTTTGGCCGAAAACGACAATGCAGCAGCATCTGTGCTGGAAGCGTTTAACGGACTTCAGGCCAGGGTAATTGCCCAGGAATTCATAAAAGAAGCAGGAGGCGCAGATATCCGCGTATTTGTGGTGGATGGTGTTGTTGTTGGCGCCATGAAAAGACAAGGCAAAGAAGGTGAATTTCGTTCAAACTTGCACAGAGGCGGAACGGCAGAAATCATAAAATTATCCATTGATGAAGAAAATGCGGCTTTAAAAGCAGCCAGAATCATGGGTCTTGGAATTGCCGGAGTCGACATTTTGCAATCGGCCAGAGGTCCGCTTATTTTGGAAGTTAATTCTTCTCCCGGATTGGAAGGTATTGAAGGCGCAACAGGAGTTGACATCGCTGGAAAAATAATTCATTATATTGAGCGGCATGCCTAGTGATTTTAAAATTCTAAATCAAAAAGTTAGTTTGGGCGAAACGGTTCAAATTAACATGGATATTGCCCGTTTAAACACACATTCTAAAATTGAAGTGCCCATTATTGTGTCAAGAGGAAAGGTTGAAGGGCCTTGTTTGTTGTTAATTGGAGGAATTCATGGAGACGAAACAAATGGAGTTGAAATTGTCCGCCAAATTGTTTCTGGTGGTTTAAATAAGCCCAAAAAAGGAACGATTATTTGTATTCCTTTATTGAATGTATTTGGGTTTTTAAATCAAAAAAGAGAATTTCCTGACGGACGGGATTTAAACAGAATGTTTCCTGGCTCCGATAAAGGTTCGTTGGCGAGTAAATTTGCTTATCATTTAATGAGCAAAGTGATTCCAAAAGTTGATTATTGTATTGATTATCACACGGGCGGCGCACAACGTTTTAATTTTTCGCAGATAAGAATTGACGAAAATGATGAAGAGGTTTTAGAATTGGCCAAGGTATTTGGTTCGCCGTACATTGTTTACAGCAAAAGCAAAGAGAAAACATTTAGGAAAGCCATGGTTGATTTGGGAAAAAAAGTGTTGCTGTTTGAAGGTGGAAAATCCCTTAGTTTAGATAAAAAAGTTACACAAGTTGGCGTTCAGGGTGCCATTAATATCATCCATCATTTGGGGATGAGAGATTTTTCCGCAAAAATCTCAAAACAAAATTTAGAGAACCCATCAATCATCATTAAAAATTCAAAATGGATAAGAGCCAAGTATTCCGGCATGTACAGATCTTATATCAAAGTTGGACAAAAGGTTGAAAAAGGTGTTATATTGGGAAGTATTTCCGATCCCTATGGTGATTTTGAAAAAGTTTTTAAAAATAAACAAGAAGGGTATATTTTAAATTCAAACCATGCGCCGGTGGTGATACAGGGTGATGCGCTTCTTCATATCGGTTTCGAATAAATAGGTGTTAAAATTAGCAAACATATCATTTGGGTACACTTCAAAAGAAGTTATAAAAAATATTGGTTTTAATGCCAATAAGGGCGATTATATTGCCATTATAGGCGAAAGCGGTTCAGGGAAAAGTACGCTATTGGAAATTATTTACGGACTCCTTCATATTGAAATAGGGACTGTTCATTGGAATGAAGAAAAGTTGCTCGGACCTAATTTTAGGTTAATTCCCGGTGAAGATTTTATGAAATATTTGCCCCAGGATTTCGATTTAATGCCTTATACCACGGTTGAAGAAAATATAGGAAAATACATTTCGAGCCAGGATAAAAACAAAGGCAAGCGCATAAAAGAATTGCTGAAAGTGGTTGATATGACTGAGTTTTCCCAAACAAAGGTCAAAAACCTGAGCGGCGGCCAAAAACAACGTGTTGCCATCGCCAAAGTGATGGCTAAAGAGCCTGAGGTTTTATTGCTTGACGAACCTTTTAGTCACATCGATAATTTCAGGAAAAATAAGCTTCGCAGAGATCTTTTCAAATATTTAAAATCGAAAAATATTTTATGCATTGTGGCAACGCACGACACCACCGACGCGCTTTCTTTTGCCGATAAAATTTTGGTGATCAGGAACGGAAAATTAATTGCAAACAAAGCTCCTGAGCAATTATACACAAATCCTAAAAGCGCCTATATCGCTTCTTTTTTTGATGAAATCAATAAAATTCCTGTAAGAGAAATTGATTCAAATGACTGTTCAAAAAAATCTGTTTTATTGTATCCCAATCAGATTAAATTGACAGAAACAGCAGGCATTAATGCAACAGTTATCACTTCTTATTTCAAAGGAAGCCATTATCTGATTGAAGCTATTTTAGACAAAACAACGGTGTTTTTTGAACATCATATAAAGTTAGAAACCAATCAGCAAATATTTTTAAAATTTGCTATCAGCGAAGCCAAATAACCATTTATTTATTTTCGATTGGCAATGAAAAAAACACGCTGGTTCCTTTATTTTCATTGCTTTCAATCCAAATAGTTCCTTTATTGATGCTTAAAAATTCTTTACAAAGCTTTAATCCTAAGCCGGTTCCTTTTTCCTCATTTGTTCCTAAAGTGGAAACAATTGCATCAATTTCAAAAACTTTTAATTGAGAATCCTTGTTAATGCCAATTCCGTTATCAACTATTGCGATGGTGCAAGTATTTTTGATTTTGTCAACCTTATCTAAAATAATTTCAATTTTTCCGCCATTTGGCGTAAATTTTATGGCATTTGATATAATATTTCTGATTACTGTGTCTATCATATCAGGATCTGCATAAACAAATAGTTCACTATCAAAATTGCAGTTCAATGTCAGATTTTTCAATTTGACTTGAGAATTGAATAGACGCAGATTGTTCAGCACAATTTTATGAAGATTTAATTTGGAGGGTTCGTAGCTTATCAATCCGGCGTTGGCGCTTGCCCATTTTAATAAATTATCTAATAAGTTGAAGGTGTTTTTACTGTTTTGGTAAAGAACTTTGGTTAGTTTCTCTCTTTTTTCTTCACTGATTTTATTTTTATTTAACCAAAGAAGTTCACCAATTTGTTGAAGACCTCCAAACGGCCCCCTTAAATCGTGCGCAATTATTGAAAAAAATTTGTCCTTACTTTTGTTTAATTCGCTCAGTTTTAGATTGTCATTCTCTATAATTTTATTGTCAACTTCCTTTAAGATAAAAAGCAACAGCAAGGGAATGATAAAGTTAAGAATCAAGAAAAAAACCAATGGTATTACCAGCAAATACTTTGTTGAAGTTACCTCTGCATCAACATCTAAAAACGCCCCAAATGAACGAATTAGCAGCGCTAACGAAATTAAAGCCAATAAGTAGCCGGTAATGTATTGTATTTTGGTTTTTCCTTTATCTGTTAAAAGTGTGTGGGAGATAAACGCATGGATAATTGCGACGCTTAATGATACGGCGGCAATTCGATTGCTTGCAGAAGCTGCGCTAAAAAAACTTAAAAAAATGGAAAAAAATAGTGGGATTAGAAGAAATCGAATAAAATGTTTAGAATCAAATTTCCGCTCAATAAAAGAAATGCAATACATTTCGTAAAAAACTACAAATAAAATTATGGTTGTATTTACAATGAATCCTAAAGGTTTTGGAACTCCATTTCGCAATGAAAGAAAAATTAAAAAAATAATTACCAATACTCTTGCGAGCATAAAAATAGTAATAATTGGATTTTTCGCTTTGTATAGTTTAACATAAGTGGCAAAAAGGGAAATGATAAATATATTTGTAGCAGCGGAGAAAAAAAACAATGTTTTTACATCAAGATCTATCATTAATTTTTTGTTTTTGGGGTAAACAGAATTTTCTTAATTTTTTTAAAGCTTTGAATATTATAAGCCCGTACTTCCAAATCCGCCGGCACCGCGTTTGGTTTCGCTTAAAACTTCAACTTCTTCCCAATGGGCACGTTCGTGTTTTGCGATAACCAGTTGCGCAATACGTTCGCCGTCATTTATTACAAAATCTTCATTGGAAAGATTGACCAAAATTACGCCAATTTCGCCTCTATAATCGGCATCAACAGTTCCTGGGGCATTCAAAACCGTAATGCCATTTTTGGCCGCGAGTCCGCTGCGCGGACGAACCTGGGCTTCAAAACCAACTGGAAGCGCAATAAACAATCCGGTTTTTACAATGGTGCGTTCCAATGGTTTTAGGGTGATGGATTCATCAATATTGGCGCGCAAATCCATTCCTGCGGAAGCATCTGTTTCATAGCTTGGCAATGTGTGTTTCGATTTGTTGGTGATTTGTATTTGCATCATATTTTATTGTTTTATGTGATAAAGCCAAGAAACGATTGCTGAAAATTCACTGCTCCAAAAGGCTTCGTTGTGTTTGCCTTCAGGATTTATTTTTGTGTTTAAGTTTTTGGGTTTAAACCCGGTTTTCAACAACAGTTTTTCCATATTTTGGGTGTCTTTATCCATGTCGTCTCCTTCTTTTCCACCCACCAGCAAAAATAGTTTTACATTTTTTAAATTCCCTTTTTCTTGGGTAAAATTTTCAACTTTTTCAGAAAACCAAAATGAAGTTGACAAAGCGCCAATTTTTCCAAAGGTTTTTGGATATGCTAATCCGCCATAATAGGAAATCAATCCGCCTAAAGAACTGCCGATTAAGCCAGTATTCTTTTGTTGTTTTTTTGTTCTGTAATGGTCATCGATATAAGGTTTTAGTGTTTTTACAATAAAATCAACATAAATTACGCCTTTTCCGCCGCCGTATTTTTCATTTTCCCAGGGTGTATATTCATTTAAACGTTCTTCTCCTCCGTTTTCAATACCCACCACAATAAATCCCTTTCCTGTTTTTTTATACAATTTATTTAGGGTTTCATCAACTTCCCATTCACCAGCATAAGACGTTGCCGCGTCAAATAAATTTTGGGCATCGTGCATATAAATCACAGGATATTTTTTTGAAGAATTGTGATAATTTGGGGGCAAATAAATCCAAACTTTATGGCTGATTTCGTTAAGGTTTGGAATGATAAATTCCTTTTTCAGCAGGGAAACATTTAAAGCTGCAGTCGATTTTTTTTCAGCAGTATTTTGGGAAAAAACCATTGATATGTTTAAAACAGTAATAATAAGAAAAGTAAAAAAGGATTTCATTATTAAAAGTTATTTAACCAATTAATTGCTGCGTCTTTTGTGGCAAAGATTTCAAATTTGTATTTATTTGTTTTTGCGAGTTCCAAATACAACATTGAAAGGACTGTGTTTTTTGGATCATCAATAATAATTGCATCAATAATTAAATCATATTTTTCCAATGATTTATAATTTTCTTCTACGATAATTGCCAAATCTTCAATGGTAAAATTAAAGATGGCTTTACTTGAATCAGTTAAAATCTTTAATTTTCTTGGATAGGTTTTATTCTCCTTTGTTGCAATAATATAATTTGTGATTTCAGACAAAATTACATTTCCTTCAAATTTAGATTCAAGAATATTTGTTTTGGGATTGAATTGTACTGTTACCATAGTTGCTTTTTATGTTGAATATCAACGTTTAATGATTGCCAAAAGTTCCTTTTTTTCATTCCAAAAAATGAGCATTGCAAAAACAAAGATCAGTAAACCGGAAACAACATAATTTTCCCTAAAATAGGTAAACGAAATGAATGACAACACAATTGAAACCAATAAATAACTGCCCGATTTTTTCAAATTATAAGGAACCGGGTATTGTTTGTATCCAATAAAATAAGACAGAACCATCATACTTCCATAAGCAAAAAGGGTTGCCCAGGCCGATGCAATATAACCAATTACAGGAATCAATGCCACATTTATGATCACGGTAATTACCGCGCCAATGATTGAAAACAACATTCCGTAACGCGTTTTGTCGGTTAACTTGTACCAAACGGACAGGTTGTGGTAAATGCCCAAAAACAAATTGGCCAGCAATACAATAGGAACAATTACAATAGCGTCCCAATATTGCTCGTTGATAAACAATTGTTTGATAAAATCTAGAAAAACCACGATTCCCACAAAAACCAGGGCGCCAACAATGATAAAATAGTTTAAAATGCGGGCATAAGTTTGCCGGGCGTCTTTATGGTCGGAATGGTTAAAAAAGAACGGTTCGGCACCCAAACGAAAGGCCATAATGTATAAATTCATAAAAATCGCCAGTTTGTAGCAGGCCGAATAAATTCCCATCGCCGTTTTATCCATCATTTGCCCGATTAAAAATTTATCCAAATTTTCATTAATCACATATGCGATTCCTGCCACGGCAATTGGCCAGCTATAATTCAGCATTTTTTTAAACAGTACACCGTTAAAGCTCCATTTAAATTTCAGTAAAAATGGCAATAGTAAAATTAAGGAAGCCGCACTTCCGATAAGGTTGGCGATAAAAATGAAATTAACAATGGAAGTACTTTCAAATAAAGTGTTCAAAAAATCAGGAATAATTTTACCGCTGGCTTTAAATTCAGGAATAAACTTCAAAAATAGCAGGTTTATGGCCACAATAATTCCCACATTCATCATTTTGATGGCCGTGTATTTTATAGGTTTGTTTGCGGCGCGTAAATAAGCAAAAGGAACCACGGAAACAGCGTCTATCGCCAAGATGCCAATTAACAATTTGAATTGCATCGGATTTTGTCTGAAGTCGAATAAATTGGTAAAGAATCCTGAAAATGAGAAAGCAATGGCAACAAATACTATTGTGGCAACAAAAATGCTGATAAATGAGGTGGCGATAAGCGCATCTTTCTTTTCTTCGGCCTTATAAAATCTGAAAAAAGCCGTTTCCATACCAAATGTTATTATAACTGTAAATAAGGCAATCCAAATATAAAAGTTGGTGTTTTCCGCATAATCGCTTGCAGGCAAAGCATCGGTATGTATGCGAACCAGCAAAAAATTAATCACTCTCGGCAAAACCGCAGCAATTCCGTAGATGATAGTATCTTTAAAAAATCGTTTAAGTCCGCTCAACTAAAATTAAATATTAAATGTGGGTTAAAGGTAAGAAATAATTTTTCTCAATAATTAAAACAAATTCACTTTCCCTAAGAAAGTGTTGGGGATATGATTAAAATAACAAAACTAATAATTTAAACGATTTCAAAAATGAGAGTTTCGCCATTTTAGGAGCGCATTTAAGTTAGTTTTTTTTACTTTTGGACTCTAAAAAGATTAA
>CAMDPE010000076.1 GCA_945903795.1 Lutibacter flavus
TAATTGGTTTAACATCAATTTGAGAACCTGGTAAGAATGCTTCAATTCCAAAAACATCTACAATCATACCGCCACGAGTTCTGCATTTTACAAAACCGTTAACTACTTCGCCAGTTTCGTGTGCATTATTTACACGATCCCAAGCTTTAATAACTCTTGCTTTTTTGTGAGATAATACCAATTGACCGGTATTGTCTTCTCTTTTATCAACCAAAACTTCTACCTTGTCTCCAACGGCTAAATTTGGGTTGTAACGAAATTCATTTAATGAAATAACGCCTTCAGATTTTGCATTGATGTCAATAATTACTTCACGGTCTGTTTTTCTAATAACAACCCCTTCAATTACTTCACGCTCACTAACTATTCCTAATGTTACTTCTAAAGCTGCTTCAAAAGATTTTAGGTTTTCAGCATCAATAGCTTCAATACCTTCTTCATACATGTGCCAATCAAAATTCGCTAAAAATTCTTCTGGCTTTACTTTTACCACTTTTGGAGCTTCCACTGTTTCAGCCACTTCTTCTTTAGCAACTTTTTCAGTTTTAGGTGCTTTTGGCGCTTTTACTGCCTCAACAACTTCTTCCACTTTTGGTGCTTCAACTGTTTCTTCAGTAGTTTGTTCTTCTGCTTTTGGTGCTTCAACTGTTTCAGTAACTTCTTCCGGAGTTTCTGTTTGGGCTTTCGCCGCTGTTTGATTTACTTCAGGAGCATCATTTTGCTCTTCAGTATTTTTTGTTTCTTCAGACATATTTGCTGATGATAATTATTTGTATCCTATTGTTATCCAGATTTTTATACGATTATAACGCAAAGAGTTGGTTTACATTATTTTTTTTCTCATTCCTTTTAAAATCTGCTCTCGTTAAAAGGAGTGCAAATTTACTTAATTTATTTTATTATAACAAAAAGAAAATGAAGCATTTAATAATATATTTTGAAAAATCTCATCTAATTGTTGGTATTTTGGATATTAACTTCTGACTTCGGTCTATTGCCTTACGTCTTTTTTAATTATCAATCCAAGTTTTAAAATCTTTAACGCGTTCGCGGCTTACGATAATTTCTGAATCTTTGAATGAATTCAGCACTACTTTTAATCGGCTATTTGAATAAGAGATAATGTCTTTTATGGCATTGATATTGATGAAATGTTGCCTGTTTACCCTAAAAAATTCTGTTGGCTGAAGTTTTTCTTCCAATTGTTCCAACGTATCTTCTACAAGGTAAGTTCTGTTGTCAGTTGTATAAATATTTGTCCCTTTATTTTCGCTGTAAAAACATTCAATAGCATCGACAGTAATCATCTTTAAATGCGGACCAATTTTTACTGTAAATCGTGTTTTGTAATTTTTTTTGGTTGGAGAAATCAATTGTTGAATTTGCTCCAGATTTAAAACGCCCTTTGAAGTGCTGGAATGCAATGCTTTATATTGATTAATGGCATTTTCAAGTTCATCGTTGTCAATTGGTTTCAGCAAATAATCGACACTATTTAATTTAAAGGCTTTTAAGGCATATTCATCATACGCCGTTGTGAAAATGATGGAACTTTTAATGTCAACTTCTTCAAAAATTTCAAAAGATAACCCATCAGAAAGCTGAATATCGAGAAATAGCAAATCGGGATGTTCATTGTTCAGAAACCAATTAATCGATTCTTCAACCGAATGCAACATCGCTATGGGCTCAATTCCAAATTCATTGAGCATTCTGCTCAATCTTCTTGCGGCCGGCTTTTCATCTTCAATTATTACTGCTTTCATTTTTTTAATACTGGTATTTTGGATTTACGATTTTAGACTTTTTTTATTTTATTGCTATTCCCAAAATTCACGTTTATCTTTATCCATATATTCTTTAATTTTTTGGTCTTCCCAGTTTTTACCAAAAATAATATCCATACCAAAAACGCCAAATGCGTGAAATGCGAGGCCGATTCCCCAAAATAAAATGGTGTTATAAGATTGCCAATCCCATAAAGCATAAGTCCCTCCATCAGAAAAAACTCTGACAATCAGTAAAAATGCATTTACCAAAAGGTAAACTATTAAATGTACATAAAATCCTTTTATCGATTTTACCTTTTTTTTAGCGCGTAAATATTTTTGTTCTTCCGTATATTCTGTTTTCATAATGCTGATTTTACTCATTAATTTTTATCCTTTTCAATAAATTCTTTAATTTTTCTGTCTTCCCAATTTTTTCCAAACAATAAATTATGATTGAAAGCGCCAAATGCGTGAAATGTGAGTCCAATTCCCCAACCAATCATTGGAAACCAAAACCATTGAAATTCAGGTGAAAATTTTAGATTTATAAATATTAAAAATGGGATCACAACCAAGTAGGCAAATAAACTCCAATAAAACTCTTTAACTTTTTCAACATTCTTTTTAGCCCTGATATATTTTTGTTCTTTGGTATATGCTGTTTTCATTGTTTTAGGTTTTTAGTATTTTTATTTACGATTTTTACTATTCCCAATACTGCTTGTCTTCATTGTCCATATATTCCTTAATTTTTCTTTCCTCCCAATCTTTTCCTAGTATCGGATTGTAACTGAAAGCTTTAAAACCGTGAAATATAAGGCCAATTCCCCAGCCAAACATTGGAAACCAAAACCAATGAAAATGAGGAACATACTTAAAATTTATAAAAATTAAAAACGGAATTACGATGCAATAGGAAATTAAGCTTCCATAAAATTCTTTGATGTCATGCACACGTTCCACGGCTCTTAAATATTTGTTGCTTTCTATTGTTTCTGTTTTCATTGTTTTCGTTTTTTGAGTCAATAATGGTAATTTTACGATGAAATTTTCACTGTTTTTTTCGACCACCACTTTTTTCAAGGTGATTAAATGATAGCGGTCAATAATATTTTTCAATCCAATCTTGGTTCCGTTTTCCATGATGGTTTTCGGATTAAAATTGTTTGAAACCACCAAGTAGCCATTTTCTTCCCTAATGGTTACTTTTAATGGATTTTCTTCTGAAACCACATTGTGTTTTATGGTGTTTTCCAATAACAATTGTAACGATAACGGTAAAATTTTAAAGTCTGAATCGCTTGCTTTTTCAGGAATTTCAAAGGTTACCGCATTTTCAAACCGCATTGTCAGCAATTCCATATAGGTTTTGGCGAAATGCAATTCTTCATCCAACTCAATTAAATCCTTGTTTTTTTGTTCCAAAACATATCGGTACACTTTTGATAATTTTGTGGTAAACTTTTCAGCCAATTTCGGATTTTCACCAATCAATGAGGTCAAAACATTCAAGCTGTTAAATAAAAAATGCGGATCAATCTGGCTTTTTAGCGATTCGTATTTGGCAGTTTCCGTTTTTGCCACAATTTGCTGTTCTTTTACTTTTTTCTCTGTTAAAGCTTTGTAAAAAAAAATGGTGTGAAAAACCAAACTTACAATCAAGGTAATTACCAGCCCAAAAGTATAATAAGAAGCTGCATTCTCATCGTTTGTAAAACGTTCAATAGGGTTTCTTAAAATTATTACAAGTGTTACAAATCTTAGTATTGCAAGTCCAATCATTGTTAAAATTACAGAACCCAAAGCACCAATAATTAATCTACTTTTTGAATGTTCTTGCCAATTGAGCTTTTTCTCTAAAAAATGAAAGAAATAACCATTAATGATACTTAACACAAAGGCATACATAAAATGAATACCAAATACTTTAATTAATTCATCAAAAGGTTGATTAAAACCTCCGTTAAAAATAAACCTTTCAATAACAAATATTATAACTGCTAATATTGTCGAAATTTTTAATAAATATTTTATGTCTGTCTTCATTTAAAAAATAGTTTGACTAAATCACTTGCAATTTAAAATTTAATTTCTAAAATAAGCGCATTGCTTTTAACTTCAAATTTGGCACTTTCAAATTCTGGCGGACCGAAATTCATCTTATTATTTGACAATCCGTAACTTTCTTTTGGCATGCCATTTTCTTCAAAATCCATAAGGTTGTTATTATTTTCATCGTGAAAACAAATAATGGCATAATTTCCTTGAGGAACATTTTCAAAAACCACGGTGCTTTTCCTGTTTTCTACTGAAGAAAATTTGGAATCAATAGGTTGTTTCATGAAATTTTCTTTATCATAAAGTGCAAATTTCACATTTCCGTTATCACTTAAAGCATTTACTGTGGAAACGGTTATTGAAATTCCGTTTTTTTGTTTTTCAGTTGGTATTTGCGCAAAAATTATTGATGAAATCAATAATGCAAGCGCTAAAATTACTTGTTGCATAGGTTTAAATTTTATGGTTAGTATTATTTTATGGGTCAAATTTGCCAAGTATTACCGAATTGAAAAACTTTTATTGTCTGAATTGTCGATTATTTCGGCTGAACTGTAAAATTGTCGAACTTAAACCTAAAAATAAATTTTTTGCCCATAATAAATAATTAAAACACTTTAAAAAAACCCTAACATTCATCATACTATTATATTAAAAAGTTTGTACTTTTATAAAACTTTTTATAAAAACCATTCAATTATGAAAATATACGATGATAAACACATTAAAAATGTAGCTTTTGTTGGCGCCCATAAAAGCGGGAAAACAACATTGGCTGAAACTATGCTCTTTGAAGCCGGATTAGTCAGCCGCCGTGGTAGCGTTGAAAACAAAAACACCATTTCCGACTACCACGCGATAGAACATGAAAGAGAAACTTCCGTTTTTGCCACCCCACTGCACACTGAATGGCGCAACTACAAAATAAACATTATTGACACGCCCGGATTAGACGATTATATTGGTGAAATCACCTCTACAATGCACGTGACCGACTCTGTTGTAATGGTTATAAATGCACAATATGGTGTTGAAGTTGGTACAGAAATTATTTGGGATTTTATAGATCGATTTTCTCACCCAACCTTATTTGTAATCAACCAAATTGATCATCCCAGCGCCGATTTTGACGAAAGCTACAAAAGCATTGTTGAGTTGGTGGGTAAAAATGTGGTTAAAATTCAATATCCGCTAATTGTTGGTGGTTCACAATGCATTATTGATGTACTTAAAATGAAAATGTACAAATTTGGTCCACAAGGAGGAAAACCTGAGAAACTGGAAATTCCAAAAGATCAAATTGAATATGCCACGGAGCTACAAAATGAATTGATAGAAAAAGCTGCTGAAAACGATGAAAATTTGATGGAACTTTATTTTGATAAAGGCACGCTTAATGAAGATGAAATGCGCGAAGGAATTAAAAAAGGGATGCTCAACCATGAATTATTCCCAGTATTTTGCATTTCGGCTTTAAATGATATGGGTACTGGTCGTTTGATGGGATTTATTGACAATGTCGCCCCATCGGCAGCCGATTTAAAACCTGAACAAAGTGTTGAAGGGACTGCTGTTGAATGCAAACCAAATGCGCCAACTTCACTGTTTATCTTTAAAACTGTTTATGAACCCAACTTAGGACAAATTAGTTTCTTTAAAGTAAAATCGGGAGAAATTAAACAAAATGACAAGTTGGAAAACTCCAGAAATGGCGAAATTGAAATTTTAAACCAACTTTATATTATGGATGGCAAAAACAGGGAACTGGTTGAAAAACTAAGTGCCGGAGATATTGGAGCCACCCTAAAATTAAAATATACAGAAACAAATGATACGCTAAGAACAAAAGGTTCAAATATCACCATCAAACCAATTGTTTATCCTGAAGCAAGAATTACAAAAGCAGTTAGGGCTTTTGACAAAAACGATGATGAAAAACTAAATGAAGCGCTTAAAAAAATTCATAGCCAAGATCCTACTGTTACCATTAAGTATTCACCGGAATTAAAGCAACTTATCTTATCTTGTCAAGGCGAATTGCATTTGGCCACAATTGACTGGATTTTGCAAAACACCTATGGCATAAAAGCAGTTTTTGAACAACCAAGAATAGCGTATAGAGAAACCATACAACGCTCAGCAACCACAAGTTATAAGCACAAAAAGCAATCGGGAGGTTCAGGGCAATTTGGTGAAGTTCACATTAAAATTGAACCTTGGTATGAAGGAATTCCGGAACCGGAAGGATTTAACATCAGAGGAAAAGAGGAAGTAAATCTGGATTGGGGTGGAAAATTAATATTCTACAATTGTATTGTTGGCGGTGTTATAGATGCACGCTATTTGCCATCAGTTTTAAAAGGGATTTTAGAAGTTATGGAAGAGGGACCATTAACAGGTTCTTACGCCAGAGATGTTCGGGTAATGCTTTTTGATGGTCGAATGCACGCTGTTGATTCTAATGATATTTCCTTTAAAATTGCTGGAGCACACGCTTTTAAAGAGGCCTTTTTAAATGCCAAACCTAAATTATTGGAACCTATTCATGAACTTTCGGTTAAAGTACCTGAAGAATTGATGGGTAATGTTATGACTGATTTACAGTCGCGCCGATCAGTAATTCTTGGAATGGACAGCGAAGGTAAATATCAAACCATTAAAGCAAAAACACCATTGGCCGAAATGTATAAATATTCAACAACTTTGCGATCAATAACGCAAGGACGAGGAAGTTTTAGCACTAAATTTTCAAATTTTGAACTGGTGCCAAGCAATGTTCAGGAAGAATTAGTAAAAAAATAACCACTCTTTTTTAAAAGTAAAGACTCGTCGATTTAATGCAAATTGACGAGTCTTTTAGTTAAACAACCAATTAATATTTATTAATTCAAATAATTTTTATAATTCTTGTAGTTTTAGGTGGTTATTAAACAATAAATTTTAAAAAATACTAAATATTAATTGATTGCTAATATAATAATTATTTAGCACTAAAAAAATTATTATCGCAAAATATTTCCATTGCAATCATAAACTAATCTATTAATAAGTAATTTCATTGCGTTATATTCAATAAAAAATTAAACACTTCACTATTTATTCATCAATGATAAATCTGTATCTTTGCACTTTAATATAAGTTTATGAAACTAATTCTAATTACAATTGGCCTATTAGCCATTGGTGTTGCTGGTATTGCCATTAAAATTTGGGCAAAAAAAGACGGTAAATTTGCAGGAACCTGCGCAAGCCAAAATCCACATTTAAACAAAGAAGGTGAAGCTTGCGGCTATTGTGGAAGATTGCCTGACCAATGCGAAAATAAATAAAAGATGCTTGAATATTTTTTTATTGCTTTTATAGCAATTGTTTGTATTCAGTTTGTTTATTACGTAATTATTTTTGGCTCTTTTTCATTCTCTAAAAAAAAACCTTCTCAAAATAATTTCAATCTTCCTGTTTCAGTCATTATTTGCGCTAAAAATGAGGCTAAAAACCTCACTAATAATTTACCTCTTTTCCTAAAACAGAATTACGAAAACTTTGAATTGGTTTTAATTAATGATCGTTCACAAGACCGCACTTTAAAAGTAATGGAACTGTTTAAAAAAGAGTCCTCTGTTCCTATTAAAATTGTGGATGTTGCCGTAAATGAGCAATTCTGGGGAAGTAAAAAATATGCGCTTACTCTAGGCATCAAAGCAGCTTCTTATGAACATTTATTGTTTACAGACGCTGACTGCGGTCCTGTTTCTGAAAGCTGGATATCAGAAATGGCCGGTAATTTCAATGCAAAACATCAGATTGTTTTAGGATACGGCGCCTATCAAAAAATAAAAAAATCTTGGCTTAACAAACTCATTCGGTTTGAAAGCCTGTTCACCGCCATACAATATTTTAGTTACGCAAAAATCGGGATTCCTTATATGGGCGTTGGCCGAAATTTAGCTTACACAAAATCGACTTTTTTCAAGGTTAACGGTTTTATAAACCACATGAAAATAAAATCAGGTGATGACGATTTATTTATAAACGAAGTGGCAACAAATGAAAATACGGCTATTTCTTGCTCTCAAAACAGCTTTACGGAATCTATTCCTAAAACGAATTTTAAAGATTGGATTCATCAAAAAAGAAGGCATATTTCGACCGCTTCTTTTTATAAGCCTTTGCATAAATTTTTATTGGGTTTGTTTTTTGTTTCCCAATTTCTTTTTTGGATTTTAGCCGCCCTGCTTTTAGGATTTATGTATCAATGGGAAATAATTGCAGGTTTAATTTTTGCCCGGCTCTTGTTTCAATATTTGGTTATTGGCTTCTCGGCAAAAAAATTGAATGAAGGAGATTTAATACCGCTTATTCCTTTTTTTGAAATATTTTTAATATTGATGCAAATGTTTATCTTTATAAAAAATATAAGATCAAAACCCACACATTGGTAAAAAAAAACAGTGATATTGCCGATTTAATTGAAAAAGCAAGAAAAAAAGACCAAAAGGCTTTTAACACTTTGCTGAATACTTATTGGAGTGACGTTTACCGTTTTCAATTATTGAAAACCGAAGATGAAGACGAAGCAGAAGATATTACCATCCAAACATTTTCAAAAGCTTTTGATAAAATTAACTTGTATAACGAAAGTTATAATTTTAAAACCTGGCTGATTTCAATTTCAAAAAATATTTTTTTAGATCATTTAAGAAAACAACGCACCGAAACAATTTCAATTGACAAAAAGGAATCTGAAGCTTATAAAATTTTTGATGAAAGTCCATCAGCAGAAGACCAATTAATCATCGACCAAAATTTAGCACAACTTTTAAACTATTTAAAACAGTTAAAACCTCATTATCAAGAAATTATCAACCTTCGCTATTTTAGAGAATTGAGTTATAAGGAAATGGCAGAAATTTTAAATGAACCAATTGGCAATATCAAGATAAAACTATCACGGGCAAAAAAATTATTGGCAGAAATCATTAAAAAATCTACAGAAAGTTAATGGTAAAAAAATCAAATTGGCTTAAAAAGTTAGGTCCTGGATTACTTTTTGCCGGTGCTGCGATTGGGGTTTCACATTTGGTCCAATCTACAAGAGCCGGAGCCGACTTTGGTTTTGGATTGGTTTGGGCCTTGGTATTAATTCATATCGTAAAATATCCATTTTTTCAGTACGGGCCAAGATATGCCACTGCAACTGGCGAAAGTTTGCTCGACGGCTATAAAAAATTGGGAAAAGGTGTACTACTTGCTTATTTTATTTTAAACCTTGCAACTATGTTCACCATACAGGCCGCTGTAACCATCGTTACCGCCGGGTTGGCAGCCAATTTATTCGGCATTACCACAAACCCGGTAATTTGGAGCATTATCATTACGTTGATTTGTCTTTCCATTTTAATTATCGGACGTTACAATTTGCTTGATAAATTGATGAAAATAATCGTGGTAACGTTAACATTAAGCACTTTTATTGCCTTAATTGCAGCGGCTTTTAATTCAACAAACACCTACAGCTTTGTGCAAATTATTCCGAAAGGAACTGTTGAAGTCGGTTTTTTAATCGCTTTTTTGGGATGGATGCCTGCCCCACTCGATGTTTCTATTTGGCAATCTCTTTGGGCACTGGAAAAACAAAAAGACAAATCCAACGAATTCACGCCAAAACAAGCCATTTTCGACTTTAATATTGGTTTTATAAGCACCTTGGTTGTTGGTATTTTCTTTGTGGCCTTGGGCGCTATTGTTATGTATAATTCCGGAGAAACTTTTGATTTAGGCGCTGTTCAATTTTCAGAACAGCTAATTACGCTTTACACCAAAAATTTAGGACAGGAAATGTATATTTTCATTGCCGCCGCCGCATTTACCACCATGTTTAGTACAACAATTACTACGTTGGATGCGTCACCGAGGGCAATGACAAAAGCTTACGATTTACTAACCAAAAAGTCATACAAAAATATGTATTGGTTTTGGATCAGTTTTTTGTCTGTTGGCACTATTTCAATTTTGGTTTTCTTTCAATCGGAAATGGGCTTTTTAATTAAAATCGCCACAATTCTGTCGTTTTTAACGGCGCCATTTTTTGCCATCATAAATTTTATGTTAATTTCGGGAAAACACACACCAATAGAATGGCGGCCTTCTTTGCCGCTTAAAATCCTAAGCTGGTTTGGCATCCTGTTTTTAATTGCATTTAGTATTTGGTATCTTTATAGTTTAAATTAGTATAAATTTCTTTGTATTTTTGCAATCAATTCTCATTTAAAATGACACAAGAAACCACTTCATTACCAGATAAAATAAAAAAACCGGCTTGGCTGCGCGTTAAGTTGCCTGTTGGAAAAAAATATACTGAATTAAGAAATTTAGTCGATAAATATAAGCTAAACACCATTTGCACTAGCGGAAGCTGTCCTAATATGGGCGAATGCTGGACAGAAGGCACGGCCACATTTATGATTTTAGGAAATACCTGCACAAGATCGTGCGGATTTTGTGGCGTAAAAACCGGCAGACCCGAAACTGTTGACTGGGAAGAACCGGAAAAAGTGGCGCGTTCCATTAAACTCATGAAAATTAAACATGCCGTAATCACATCAGTCGACAGAGATGATTTAAAAGATGGCGGCTCCATTATTTGGGCGGAAACCATTAATGCCATCAGAAGAGCAAATCCTGAAACTACGCTTGAAACTTTAATTCCTGATTTTCAGGGAAACAAAACCAATATTGATCGAATTTTAGCAGTGGCGCCCGA
This sequence comes from Lutibacter flavus, assembly GCA_945903795.1. GTDB lineage: Bacteria > Bacteroidota > Bacteroidia > Flavobacteriales > Flavobacteriaceae > Lutibacter > Lutibacter flavus_A. Next base: position 10,594 of record CAMDPE010000076.1, read on the forward strand.
AGTTATTTCCCATAACCTGGAAACTGTGAGAAGATTGACAAGAGAAGTTAGAATTCAGGCAAAATACGACAGAAGTCTGGAAGTTTTACGCTATATGAAAGATCAAGGCCAACGCAGAACAAAATCGGGCATAATGCTTGGTTTGGGCGAAACTGAAGAAGAAGTCTTGGAAACGATGCAGGATTTAGCCAATGCCAAAGTTGATGTTTTAACCATTGGCCAATATTTACAGCCCAGCAAAAAACACTTGCCGGTAATTGAATTTATTACACCTGAACAATTTATTAAATATAAAGAAATTGGGATGACAATGGGTTTTAAATATGTTGAAAGTGGCGCTTTAGTTAGATCTTCTTATAAGGCACAACGACATTTGGAATAAGATTAAATTTTTAAGATTTAAGTTTTTTACTTTTAACTTTTAATTTCTAAACTTTGACTTTTAAATTTTCTCGTCAATTATCTCCTCGGGTACTATAGACAGGGGTTTTACTTTAACTATTAATTAACAATAAGTTACAATTATCGGCACAAACATTGCTTTATGTAAGAAGCAGAGATTTGTAACCTTTGTTAACATTCTTAGTAAGTTTGATTAGTATGAAAAAAGTGCCTTTCGGCACTTTTTTCTATTTTATCACTTTAGCTTCTTCCATTAAAATATCATAAATATACCCTTGTCCAAAATCTTTGTCCAAAATAATAACACCTTTAAAAGTGACGATATCACCAACATTAACCGTTTCGATTGTTGTAATCGCCAAATCGACTTTGTTTTCAAATTGGGTTCCATCAACAATATGAATCCAGTTTTTATCCATAATTCCATTGTTAACTTTTACTACCTTTCCTTTAACGATAATCGATTTTCCAGAAAATGAATTTTTAGCTGAAAATAATTCTGCCAAAGAAGTTCCGTTTTTAGGTTTTTCAATTTTTAGGTCATTTTCAATTGCAACAGGTGCAGCGGCGTGTGGATTCTCAGCTTCAATTGCTGTTTCTTCCAAGATTTCTGTGTTTCTAATGGTGTTTACAAAAACAATTTCATCGAATGTTTTATTTAACTGTTTGCTTTCAAAATCCTTCATCATCATACCTCCATCATAATAATAAGTATTTCCAACTATTACTGGAATATTTGCAATTGCCATCCAATAATTTTGTCCATTTTCATCAACATTTAAATAGGCGTAACTACCGCCATCCACAACTTCCTTCACCACAATTTTATGAACATCGGTTTTTGCGGCTGTTGCAACACTATTTATTTTTGAATAATTTTGTTTGTCCTTACAACCAACCAACATTAAAATACTAAAAAGCACTGTAAAAAATTTCATTTTATTTTTCATTTTTTTTGATTTAATTTATGTAAAAGTAACAATTATTGCACAAATACAATATGATATTAATCACCATTTTATAACAGACATGTTATTGTTTATCAAATAGTTATTTGTTTTACTAAAATGTTTATTCCCAAACCAATACCCACGGTTGGCGCTTAATGGCGAAGGATGGCCGCTGGTTAATAAGCAATGTTTTTTTAGATCAATTTTCTTGCCTTTCTTTTTGGCATAATCACCCCATAATAGAAAAACTATGTGCTCCTTTTTTTCTGAGATTTTTGAAATTACCGCGTCCGTAAATTGTTCCCAACCTTTATTTTGATGCGAACCGGCATTTTTAGCTTTTACTGTCAACGTGGCATTTAATAAAAGAACGCCTTGCCTGGCCCAACACTCCAAATTTCCGCTTGCGGGATAAGGAAATGACAAATTGGACTCAATTTCCTTGAAAATATTTTTTAATGATGGCGGATGTTTTATGCCATCATTCACAGAAAAACACAATCCGTGCGCCTGCCCTTCTCCGTGATAAGGATCCTGACCAATAATAACCACTTTTAAATCTTCAAATGAACACAAATTAAACGCTTCAAAAATTTGATCTGGCGCCGGAAAACACGAATTTAAAGCATATTCTTCCTTTACATATTTTATAAGTTCTTCAAAATAAGGCTTTTCAAATTCCG
>CAMDPE010000077.1 GCA_945903795.1 Lutibacter flavus
GCTAATGCATCGTTAAGATTTACAACCTATTCAATGGCTTTAGAAAGTTTAAACAACACTGCAAAAGACAGTAACGATAAACAAAGAGCTTCTGCCACCTACCTTTCTTATTTGGCTATTGGGTTTCCTTTAGGTGAAAAAGCAGGAATGACATTTGGGTTGCTGCCAAATTCTTCCGTTGGATATTCTTTGATTTCAAATAAATATGATGCTGACAATAATATTACAGAAGCTACACAATATATAGGTAATGGTGGAACAAATAAAGTATTTATAAGTGTTGGTTATCAGCCTTTTAAAAACTTTAGTATTGGTTTACAAGGAAATTATATTTTCGGAAAAATTGAAAACAGCATCTTAAATCAGGTTAAGGACGCTTCTTTAGCCACAAAATACCAAACAACTTCTAACATAAAAGGACTAAACTTAAATGGAGGGTTTCATTATAAAGCAAAAATGAATGATAAAATGGATTTGCTTTTAGGGGGAAATTTTAATTTTAATAACGAAATTGAGGCTACTGGTAATGAGTATTTGTATTCAGTTTCATTAGGGACATTTGAATCACCTCGCGACACTATTTTAAATGCAAATAGTACTGGAATACTAAAATCCCCATTAAAATCAACCCTAGGTATTGGTTTGGGTAAAGATAACAAATGGTATGCGGGTGTTGATTACAGTTTTCAAAACGCATTGGAATTGAGTGGAGGCGTTTTTAACAATTATTCAAAAATTGATTACACTAATTATAGTAAAATTGCATTAGGCGGTTATTACACGCCAAAATTTAACTCGATCACCAGTTATTGGGATAGGGTAACCTATAGAGCCGGAGTTAAATTTGAAAACACAGGATTATTAGTTGATGCATCAGGAAATGGAACCAATTTTACTGCTGTTGATGATTTTGGCATATCTTTTGGAGTAGGGTTTCCAATGAGCAAACAACTGTCTAATTTGAATATCGGATTTGAGGTAGGAAAAAGAGGACAAACAACAAATGGCTTAATACAAGAAAATTATGTAAATTTTAGATTGGGCCTTTCATTAAATGACAAATGGTTTAAAAAATTAGAAATATTTTAAATAAAAATTAAGACGATGAGACAAATGAGACAAATTTTAGCTGTATTATTTTTTATAGTTTCAGCCCCGGTTGTTTTTTCACAAGCCGAAAATGAAGAATGTATTGTAAAATACAACTTGTTTAAAGGAGATTACAGCGCCGGAAAATATGATGTTGCCTACGAAAACTGGCTATGGACAATGGATCATTGTCCTACATTAACTGTAAATATTTACAAATTAGGTATTAAAATTGCCGAAAGTAGGTTAGAAGCCGCAACAACTCCAACAGATAAAGCAGCTGCAGTAAAACTTGTAGAACGAGTTTATACCCAAAGATTGGAACATTTTCCTCAAGACTTAGCTCGAATTTACAGCGATTTTGCGTCTTTTAAAGATGCTCAGGGTGCTTCCGAAGACGAAGTTTTTGTTTTATTGGAAAAATCATTTAAAGCCGATCCAACAGAGATTTCTCCAACCAATATTTACAGATATTTTGATATTATATTGAATAAATATAAAGATACAAATCCACAAATAGTATTTGATACTTATGATGAAGTTGGTGAAGGTATTGAATTAAAGAGAGAAGAATATTCAAAACAATTAGACATAATTATGGCGAAAGATTCAACTACTTTAAGTGATCGAGATAAACGAAGCAAATTGGCTTATGAGCAAAATTTAAATAATTTAGAGCTTGTAGAAGGTGGATTGGATGCTAAATTGGCTGCTATCTCAACCTGTGAGAATTTAATTCCTCTAAATAAAAAGTATTTTCAAGAAAATAAAGCGGATGGCGTTTGGTTAAAGAGAGCCGTATCCAGAATGTATAATAAAGAATGTACTGAAGATCCATTCTATGATATATTGGTTGAAGCTTACGTTAAAGCAGATCCTTCTCCTAATGCTTCTGTATTTTATGCTGATATCTTAATGAAAAATGGAGAAACCAACAAAGCAATGGAGTATTTCAAAAAAGCGATAGATCAGGAAACAGATTTATATAATAAGGCCAAATACTCATTTAAAGTTGCTCAAATTTTAAGAAAAAAAGGCCGATTGGAAGAAGCAAGAAGCTATGCATATAAAGCCCTGGAATTTCAACCAAGAATGGGTAATGCCTATTTATTGATTGCAAGTATGTACGCTTCAAGCGCTAACTCTTGCGGAAGTGATGTGGTTTCAAAAAGGATGGTTTATGTGGCTGCTTTAAATAAAGCATTAAAAGCAAGAGCTGTAGATCCTAGTATTACTTCATTGGCTAATAGATTTATTTCAAGTTATTCTGAGCATGTGCCAAGTAAAAAAGATTTATTTGTGGCAGGTGTACAGTCAGGAACTAGTCATAGAATTGGCTGTTGGATTAATGAAACAGTTATAGTACCTTAAATTAGATTTAAAATATTAAAATTGATATATTTGTTGAATGACAAAATCAGTTGTTAATAATATAAAAAGCATTGCTGTGGTTTTAGCCTCAGCAATGTTTTTTTCATGTACAAATGATGTGAAAGAGGTGCGGGATTTTTTGGCTGATAAAAATTTACCTATTGGAGAAGCTTTCAATATTAACCACAAGCATACCGATTCAGGACGTGTTGATATTAAAATGAAAGCGCCAGTGATGCTCGATTTCAGTAATAGGGAAAACCATCCTTACAATGAATTTCCAAAAGGAATAAAAATTAGCACTATTGAAAAAAATGGAGATTCTACAACTGTAGAAGGAGATTACGCCAAAAGTTACCGAAAAACGGAAGTTTCTGAAATAAAAGGCAATGTGGTCATTATTAATTACGCACAAAAAAACAAACTGGTTACTGAACAAATTTATTGGGATCAAAAAACCCATTATTTTTTTACCGAAAAAAAATTCACTTTTTATACCCAAACCGACACTATTTATGGAACTGGTTTTGAATCAACAGAAGATTTAAATACTTGGTGGGTAAAAAAACAGAGTGGAGTCATTAACATTAAAGAATAAAAGATGCAAAACCTTTGGAAAATATTTGAATATGGATATTTAATTATCGCCATAGTATTTAGTGTAGAAACAGTATTAAATTGGAATACTGATAGAGAACGTGCTTATTTGTTGGCTGGATTTTCAGTATTGGCAGTTTTTATGTATTTTTTTAGAAGACGTTTCAGAAAAAGACGGGAAACACCAAATAGTTAATACGTGGAAATACAAATTCTTGTCATATTAATTTCAATACTGCTTTCCGCATTTTTCTCTGGAATGGAAATTGCCTATATTTCAGCCAATAAATTTCAAATTGAACTTCAAAAAAAGAAAGAGGGATTTACTTCAAAAATAGTTGGTAAATTAACGGCAAAATCATCAAAATTTATTACAACCATGCTGGTTGGCAATAATATTTCTTTGGTGATTTACAGTTTCTTTATGGCCGAAATTATTACAGATAATTTACTGGGTTTCCATTTAAATGATATTTCAACTTTAATTATTCAAACTGTAATTTCAACAATCATCATTTTGGTCACCGCTGAGTTTTTGCCAAAAGCAATATTTAGAATTTATGCCAATGAAATGTTTTGGTTTTTTGCACCGCCAGCCTACTTTTTTTATATCATATTTCATTTTGTTTCAGATTTTATTACTGCAATTTCCGATTATTTGTTGAAAACATTTTTTCATACGACCAGTGATGTAAAACAAACAGAATTTAGCAAAGAAGAACTTGGAAATTACATCACAAAACAACTTGAAAACAGCGATGATTTTGAAGAAGTGGATTCTGAGATCCAAATATTTCAAAATGCACTTGAGTTTGATACGGTAAAGGCTCGTGAAATTATGATTCCCAGAACTGAAATTGTGGCGGTAGATATTAATGATGATATTGCTTATTTGAAACAATTATTTATAGAAACAGGATATTCAAAAATCTTGGTGTATCAAAATTCTTTGGATAATGTTTTGGGATATGCAATTGCTTTTGAGTTATTTAAAAAACCAAAAGATATTAAGACTATTTTATTGCCGGTAGAGTTTGTTCCGGAAAGTATGCTGATTAACAATGTGTTAAATATTTTAATCAAAAAGAAAAGAAGCATATCCGTAGTGCTGGATGAATTTGGTGGAACTTCAGGGATTATCTCCATTGAAGATATAGTTGAAGAATTGTTTGGAGAAATTGTTGATGAACATGACACCGTTGATTTGCTGGAAAGTAAAATTTCCGACAATGAATATGAGTTTTCGGCTCGTTTGGAAGTTGATTATTTAAATGAAACGTACAATTTAAACATAGAGGAAAACGAGGCTTATGAAACCTTGGGCGGATTTATTGTTTATCACAACGAAGACATTCCAAAAGAAAATGAAATCATTGAAATAAGTAATTTATATTTTAAAATGTTAAAGGTAGATTCCTCTAAAATTATGGAAGTTTACCTAAAAGTTTTAGAGAAAGAGGATTAAAGTTTTATGGCGTTATGTAATTACCTTTTTTTGTAATTAATATTAATTATTTCACTTTCATAATTAAATACTTAATCGTATTTTCGCACACTGTAATAAAAGAAAATAACTATAGAAATGGCAATTTTATCAAAAATTAGAGATCGTTCAATGTTCCTAATCCTTATTGTAGGTTTAGCGCTTTTTGCATTTGTATTAGATCCAAGTTCAATTCAGCAATTTTTCAGTTCAACCAAAACAAACTCAATTGGTGAAGTGAATGGGGAAAACATTGACAGAGAGGAATTTGCGAAACTGGTAGAGAATTATAAAACACAAAGTGGCGGAAGGGTTACCCAAATGCAAGCTGTAAATGCTGTTTGGAATAATTTAGTAGGCGAAAAAATATTCCAATCACAATTAGAACAAGCCGGAATTGTTGTGGGCGAAAAAGATATTTGGGATGCTATGGTGGCATTGCCGGAAATTCAGAATTCTCCGCTTTTCAAAAATGAAGCAGGCCTTTTTAATGAAGAAAAATTAAAGGAATATATAGCCAATATGAAAGTTGATGCAGAGGCTGGTAACAGCCAAGCTTGGTTAAATTGGTTAGAAACCGAAAAAAGCATCAAGCAAAATATAGAACGTCAGGCTTATACAACGTTGGTTTCGGCCGGTTTGGGCGCTTCCTTAAAAGAAGGTGAACGCGACTATTTGTACCAAAACACTAAAATGGACGGGCAATTTGTTTATATTCCTTATGCATCAATCAATGATGACTTGGCGAAGGTGTCAAAGGAGGAAATTCAAAAATATTTGGAAAAAAATTCAAAAAGGTTTAAATCTGAAGCTACTCGTTCCTTAGAATTCGTAAAATTTGACATTGCTCCATCTGAAGCTGATGAAGAAAATGCGAAAATGGAAGTGGTAAATTTCATCAACGACAGGGAAGAATACAGCAATGCAGCTAATGCCAAAGTGCAAATTCCCGGATTGAAAAATGCCGATAATTATGAAGCATTTTTAAGCGATAATAAATCTGATTTAGGTATTGACAATGGTTTTTACTATAAAAATCAATTTCCGCAAACAATTGCAGATACTATTTTTAGTGCTTCCGTTGGTGATATCGTTGGGCCATATAAAGACAATGGCTACTATAAAATCTCAAAAATTGTTGACTTTCAGCAATTGCCTGATTCTGTTAAATCAAGCCATATTTTAATTCCTTATGCTGGTGCGGTAAGATCTGCATCTATCAAAACAAAAGAGGAAGCCAAGAAAACGGCAGACAGTATTTTTGCTTTGGTTAAAACCGATAAAACCAAATATACTGAAATTGCTGACGAGGTAAATACTGATGGCACAAAAGGTAAAGGTGGCGATATTGGATGGATCAGAAAAGACCAGGCTTTCTCAGCTTCTTTCGATAAAGATTTTGCCGATTATATTTATAAAAATCCGGCAGGCAGTATGGCTGTTGTGGAAACTGCTTTTGGTTTTCACGTGATTAGGGTTGATGAACAAAAACAAGCTGAAAGAGCCGTAAAATTGGCAACTTTTGCGCGATTGATTGATCCTTCTGAAGCTACAGAAAATACAATTTTTGAAAAAGCAGAAACGCTTACGGCAAATTTGGCAAATGGTGAAAAATTAGAAGAAGCCGCTAAGAAAGGAAATTATACAGTTCAATCTGCTATGAATCTTAAAGTATTGGAAGAAAACATTCCTGGTTTAAACGGCCAACGCCAAATTGTGATTTGGGCATTTGCCAAAGAGAGACAATTGGGAGATTCTAAACGTTTTGACATTGATGTTGATGGTAAAAGAAGTTATGTTGTGGCGGTGCTTAAAGGCAAGTCAGAAAAAGATGGATTGGTGGTAAATGCAGAGATCTTGTCTAAAATTCAGCCTGAACTTATCAACAAGAAAAAAGCTGCAATGATTAACGCAAAAATAAAAGGAACTACCTTAGAAGAAATTGCGAAAAACACCAATACAACGGTTAGTGCAACTTTAAGTGTAACTTTAGTAAGTCCGTTATTATCTGGTGTTGGCAGTGAACCTGCTGTTGTGGGAGCAATGTCTACCATCAAATTGAATGAGGTTTCTAAGCCTATAGATGGCAATTTGGGTGTGTTTGTGGTTAAAGTTGATAAACGTGACACTCCTATAAAATTGGATAATTATGATACTTTCCGCAATAAAATAATCAATAATTTAAAAGGAAGATCTTATATGCTGTTTCAAGTGTTAGAAGAAACTGCCGAGATTAAAGATTTTAGAGGTCAATTTTATTAATGGAATTGAAAACAAAACAAGAAAAGCGGGCCAATGCCCGCTTTTCTTGTTTTTAAGTTTATTGTTGGAGAGGAATTGTAACAGAAAAGAAGGATCCAAATCCTTCTTTTGACTCTAATCCTATTTGCCCTCCCAACATGTCCACATAAGATTTAGCTATTGCAAGACCTAATCCAGAACCTTCATGAACGGCTTTATCTTCAATGTCAGCTTGTACAAAACGATCAAAAATATATGGATGTCTGTCTAAAGGTATACCAATACCTGTATCTTTCACAAATATTTTCAAATTTTTTCCATTTACATAACATCCAAATTCAACACTACCTTTTTCTGTGAATTTGATGGCGTTTTTTACCAAATTAGAAAGTATCGAATAAATTTTTGCTTGATCTATTTCAATAATAGCATCCTGTTCTAATAAGGTTTTGGTTAGCGATAACTTAATTCCTTTTTTATTAGTTTCAAGTCTAAAGAACTCATAAATATCTTTTAATTGTTCATTAACATTCACTTCAGTTATGAATTTTTTTTCTACACCAGCTTCTATCCTTGAAATTTTTATGATATCTTCTATTGTATGCAGCAACCTAACACTGCTTTTGTTAATAATATTTATATATTTTTGTTGATTTTCTATTGAAAGTTCAACGTCTTTCAATAACCCCGCAAAACCCATAATACCATTCATTGGGGTGCGAATTTCGTGATTAATATTGGCTAAAAATGCCGATTTTAAACGGTTACTTTCTTCTGCTTTTTCTTTTGAAATTATTAAATCTTCATTTATCTTCTCAAGCTGTAATGTTCTTTCCTTCACTTTTTCATCCAAAATTTGATTTTGGTTTTGTAATTGTAAATACAAAAACCTTGTAAAAAGTAAGTTTTCAATACGTAATGATACTTCTATTAAATCAAAAGGCTTTGCTAAAAAATCTTTAGCTCCTTCGGCCAATGCTCTTTGTTTTGTTTCTTCTGAGATGTCTGCAGTAAGAACAAGAATTGGCAAATATATAGTGTCAGGTATCAAATCCTGTAATGTTTTCATTATCTCAAAGCCGGAAACGTAAGGCATCATTAAATCCAATAAAATTAAATCGGGCTTAAACGATTTAAACATATCAAAAAACAAACGAGAATCTGATAGAGTTTCAATATTTGTGTAACCTTGCATTTGAAGTAAACCATTCAGCACAACTATATTCTCCTTTCTGTCATCTACTACAAGAATTTTTGCGTTTTTAAATCTTATATTCATAATTTTATTATTTCTCTTTTACTTAAAGTACATTTACTTTTTAATAAGATACTCCTCTAAAATTTTTAGAAACGCAGGAATATCAATCGGTTTGTTAATATATTCCTTTGCGCCTTCTTTTAACAATTTTTCTCTTTGTTTTGGAAATATGCTTGCTGTAATAATTATTACAGGTATTTTTTTTGTTTTTTCTTCTTTGAGCAGTAACTCAAGTATTTCACTTCCTTGCATAAATGGCAAATCCAAATCGAGTAATATTAAATCTGGTTGATTTTCAATAGCGAGTTTAACTGCTTCGCTGCCGGTTATATCTGTAATTAAATTAATAGGTGCATATTGATCGTTAAGAATATTTTTTACCAATTTTATATTGAAAATATTGTCTTCAACATATAAAATTGTGTAGGGTCTTTTAGCTAAATACTTTGCTGTTTTTGAAATATGGCCCTTTAAAGCACTAATTTCTATGTTGGCAATTTCCAACTCATCGGCGCGTTTTACTTTTTCCCCATTTTGAAAATCAAGTTCTATGTTGGCGATTTCCAACTCATTGGCACGTTTTCCTTTTTCCTCATTCTGAAAATCAAGTTCTAAGTTGGCAATTTCCAACTCATCGGCACGTTTTCCTTTTTCTTCATTCTGAAAAGCAAGTTCTATGTTGGCAATTTCCAACTCATCGGCACGTTTTTCTTTTTCCTCATTCTGAAAATATAGTTTTTTGTTGGCAATAGCTAATGCAGCTGTTAATTCTGCTTCTTTACTAGTTAAATTTATAACCGTTTTTATGTTTTCTGCCAATGGCAACTCAAACCAAAAAGTACTTCCTTCATCTAAAACACTTTCTACACCAATTTTACCACCCATTGCATCTATAAGTTTTTTAACTACTGACAATCCAAGACCTGTACCTTCAACTTCTGTTCTTTCTGCTCCGATACGTTCAAAAGGAGTGAAAATTTTTGAGATACCATCTATACTTATGCCAACCCCTGTATCAATTATAGATATCCTTAATGACGCAATTCCTATGCTATTTTTAGGCATTATTTCAGTGAAAACTTTTACAAAACCACCAGTTTTATTATATTTTATAGCATTGTCCAATAAATTAAGTAAAACTTGTTTCAACCTTTTCAAATCTGCATTTACATAAAGTTCATTATAAGATGAATCTAACATTTTTAAATTAATATTCATCTTTTTAACTTGTGGTTGCAATGTGTCTATAACTTCATTTAAAAGAGCTGATACTTGAATTGGTTCAATGCTAAGTGAAATTTTTCCCGCCTCAATTTTTGAAATATCAAGCACTTCATTAATTAAGTTAAGTAAGTGCTTGCCGCTTGAATAAATATAATCAACATTCGTTTTGTGCGCCTCACTTAGATTGCTCATTTTCATTAATTGAGAAAAACCAAGAATTGAAGTCAGCGGTGTACGAAGTTCATGACTCATTCGTGATAAAAATTCACTTTTTGCTTTATTTGCTTTTTCAGCCTCATTTTTTGCATTAAGCACTTCTTTGTCAGCAATTTTTCGCTCGGTAATATCCTCGAAAATATAGAACCGACCAAAATACTCATCTTTTATTCCTCTAATTTGTGTTGAATAGCGGTGTATTGTGCGGTTAAAGGTAAAGGCAATTTCATCTTCTAAAACAATACGGTTATGTTCACTTTGAAGCGGTTTACATGATTCTGCGAAAGCAGGAATATCAGCTAAAACAGGCAAGCAGTATGGTATAATATCATTGTTTTTTAATTCTCCTCTTCCCATTTGATTAGCCAATTCTTCTATCTCCCAAATTTGACAAAATCGTTGATTGAAGTATAAAATATCATCCGTTCTGTTATCAACCACCAAAAAACCAAGTGGCGATGAATTAGACATTAATTCTAAAAGCGTTTTATTCCAATTTAATTCCTCTTCTGCTTCTTTTTGCTCAGTAATATCTTGATGTGTACCCGACATTAATAGTGGTTTTCCATCATTATCCCATTTATTCACTTTACCACGATCTAAAACCCATACCCAGGAACCATTTCTATGTTTCATTCTTGATTCAAAGCTATAGTAGTCTGTAGTTCCTTGAAAGTGCATCTTCAATAATTCATTTGATTTATGAAGATCTTCAGGGTGTGAAAATTTTATCCAGGTTTCAATACTTATGGGTGAAATCTCTTCTAAAGAATAGCCTAAAATATTGGCCCACCTTTCATTAAACATAGTTTCACCAGTTTTAACATTCCATTCCCAGGTACCAACATTTGTACCTTCAATAATAGATGCAAGTCGTTGTTTTTCAATTTCTAATGCAGCTTCAGTCTCTTTTCTGTTGGTAATATCTTGAAGTGTTCCATAGGTTCCTGTAATTTCATTTTCGTTGTCTACTCCCAAACGGGCATAAACTTCAATCCAACGAAATCCGCCAGCTTTTGTTAAATACCTAACTTCATGGCGGCAATAATCCTTTTCTCTATTTATTAAAGGCGCAAATAAGTCCATGTTGCGTTGCCTGTCTTCTGGATGCACATAATTCACAAACAATTCACCTAAAGACTCTTCAACGCTAAAACCTGTAATTTTTTCCCAAGATTCATTTAAAAATATCCATAATCCATTTGCATCTGTTTGAAAAACAATTTCATTTAAATTCTCAACTACATTTCTGTAATTGTATTCACTTTCAACTAGTGCTTCTGATATCCTATTTCGATTTTCAACTTCCTGCAGTAAAAGAAAATTGGATTCTATAAGCTCTTGCGTTCTTTCTTCTACTTTTAATTCGAGATTTGAATTTAACTCATTAATTTCTTGCAATGCATTTTTGTATTTGGTAATATCTTCTTTAATTGCCAAATAGTTCGAAATTTCGTTATCTTCATTTAATATGGGCGTTATAGAAACACTTTCCCAATATAATTCTCCGTTTTTTCTTCTGTTCATTAATTCAGCTTTCCATATTTTTCCTGAGGTAATGGTATTCCAGAGGTCTTTATAAACGGCATCGCTGGTTTTGCCGGATTTTAAGATACTTGCTTTTTTACCTAAAGCCTCTTTAGCCGTGTAGCCGGTAATTTCTGTAAATGCCGGGCTTACATAACTTATTTTGCCTTCCAAATCAGTTATTACCATAGAAGAAGGGCTTTGAGCAATAGCAATTGAAAGCTTTCTTATTTCATTTTCTTGTACTATTTTTTCTGAAATATCAACTTTAACACCCTTTAATGCTATTAAAATATCATTTTCATAAACGGGAACAATGGTGCTCTCAAACCATTTAGGATTTCCATTCGGCATTACCAAACGAACATTGCTTGTTTTTAAAGTTTTAGTTTCTTTTATTTTTTCAACTACATTATTTAAACGTTCGAAATCATCTTGATGAATTAACGGAAAAAGTAAGTCTGATTTATTGATAGTATCTTTTTCTTCTCTTTCTACCAGTTTAAAGTAATTTTTTGATAAAGTGGTTTCATCTGTAATTAAGTTTAAATACCAGCTACCCATTTTAGCTATTTCCTGGGCTTGATTTAATTCCTCTTCATTTTTACGAAGCTCATCTTCGGCCAATTTACGTTCTGTAATATCAACGTCTGAACCTCGATAACCTATAATATTATTGTATTTATCAAAAAAAGGTCTCCCATTAGTAGTGACCCAAATAACAGTTCCATCTTTTTTCTCAATAGCATTGTCATAATTCACCAATTCATCACCACGTCTTATACATTCAACGCCATATTTCTTAACATCTTCACGCAATTCTTTGGGAGCAATATCATAAAAATATTTTTTGCCAATTAATTCATCATCTCTATGCCCATATACAGATTCAGCTGTTGGACTTACATAGGTATATAAACCATTCATGTCTACCTCCCAAATAACCGTTTGACTGTGCTCTAGTAATTCAACATAGCGTACGTCTTTCAGGATTAAATCTGTCTCAAATTTTTTCTTATCTGTGATGTCTAAAATAAATCCCTCTAAAGCAACTAATTTATCGTCCTCATAAATGCCCCGGCCTCTTTCCAAAACCCACTTTTCTTCTCCATTTAAATTTAAAATTCGATATTCAATTTCAAATGGTAATTTGTTTAAAAGATGTTTATCTATTGTTTTTCTCTCTCTTTTTCGGTCATATTTGTGAATTAAATTCTTAAATGCAACTTTTGGGTTATTTAAAAATTCATTTTCTGTATAGCCTGTTAGCTCAAAAACACCTTTGCTTATATATTCCAACTTCCAAATTT
>CAMDPE010000078.1 GCA_945903795.1 Lutibacter flavus
CATTCATAGCGGCGGCATAAGCACCAATATATTTTTTAATTCGGTAAGCGTTCATATCCAATGCCAACTGACATTCTTTGTTTCCTTTTTCGGCTTCAGATTCAATATCTCGCAAATCGCTGTAGCCTGTTAATCCAAACATTCCGCTTTCTTTTTGAAGCAAATTATTGACTTCATCAAGCGAATAGCCCAAATTATTGACCAAATGAAAAATAATGGCGTGGTCTATATCTCCGCTTCTTGTTCCCATAATCAATCCGGTAACCGGTCCGAAACCAAGTGTGTGATCAATGCTTTTTCCGTTTTTAACAGCAGTCATACTGCAGCCATTTCCCAAATGAATGGTGATTATTTTAGAGTTTTCAATTCCCAAATGTTCAATGGCTTGTTCCGAAACATATTTATGGCTTGTCCCGTGAAAACCATACAAACGAATATTATCTTCCACTAAAAATTTAGTCGGAATGGCATATTTATAAGCTTCAACCGGAATAGTTTGGTGAAAAGCGGTATCAAAAACAGCAATTTGTTTTGCATTTGGAAAAAATGATTCCGCAACCACAATACCTTCATAATTTGCCGGATTGTGCTGTGGCGCCAAAGAAAACAATGTTTTTATTTTGTCCTTAACTTGCTGATTGATGATGGTTGTGTTCGAAAAAGTGCTTCCGCCGTGAACAACTCTATGGCCAACGGCCACTATTTCTGAAGTCGATTTTATAACGCCAATTTTTTCATCCAATAAAAGATTGACAACTTTTTCCAAACCTACAGTGTGATTTGGAATATCCAATACCTCATCAATTTTAGTATGATTTGATTTATAATGGATTTCGGCATCTTTTGAGCCAATCCTTTCTACCAATCCTGAACAAATAACTTCCTCTTCAGGCATCCTAAATAATTGATATTTAATAGATGAACTACCTGAATTTATAACTAATATTTTCATTTAAAATCCTTGTGCTTGTATAGCTGTTAATATTACGGTATTAAAAATATCGTCTACTGTGCATCCTCTGCTTAAATCGTTTACCGGCTTGTTTAAACCCTGTAACATCGGGCCGATTGCCAATGCGCCAGTTTCTCTTTGAACTGCTTTATAGGTGTTGTTTCCTGTGTTTAAATCAGGAAAAATTAACACGTTTGCACGTCCCGCCACTTCAGAATCGGGCATTTTGCTTTTTCCTATTGTTGCATCAACTGCTGCATCATATTGAATTGGACCTTCCACTTTTAAATCCGGTCTTTTTTCCCTGATAATTTCAGTAGCCCTTCTCACTTTTTCAACATCTTCTCCTTTTCCTGAAGCGCCAGATGAATAAGAAAGCATCGCTATTTTTGGCTCCATTCCAAAATTGATGCTTGAATCTGCCGAAGAAATTGCAATTTCCGCTAACTGTTCAGAAGTCGGATTTGGGTTGATAGCACAATCGCCAAAAACAGAAACTCTGTCTTCCAAACACATAAAAAAGATGGAAGAAACAACGGAAACACCCGGTTTGGTTTTAATAAACTGTAACGCAGGTTTAATGGTGTGCTGTGTGGTATGTGCTGCGCCGGAAACCATTCCGTCAGCAAATCCCTTATAAACCATCATCGTTCCAAAATAGGAAACATCGCTCATTAAATCTTCCGCCATATCAATGGTTAAGCCTTTATCTTTCCTGAGCTCATATAAGGTATTGCTAAAATCCTGATAATATTTGGATTCTATTGGGTTGATAATTTTAACTTTGTTTAAATCTAATTTCAGACCCAATTGAAGTATTTTATTTTCAATATCTATTTTATTTCCTAAAATGGTTAAATCAACAATATCACTCATCACCAAGCGAGCTGCAGCTGTTATAATTCTGTCATCATTACCTTCAGGAAGCACTATGTGTTTTCTTACCGTTTTTGCACGTTTCAATAAATTGTATTGAAACATTCTTGGTGTGATTCCGGCACTTTTAAAGGTGATTAATTTCTCATTTAGTTTATCAACTTCAACATACTTGTCGAAGGTGTTTAAAGAAATATTGATTTTTTCTTTATTTTCGGCATACATATGAGAACGAACCGCCCCAATTTTATTGGCTACATCAAATGTTCCTTCACTAACTGTTAATATAGGAACAATTTGCGGCAACCCTTCAATTAATTTAATAATAGGTTCATCAGGAAGAATTCCGCCTGTTAAAACAATCCCTGAAATTGCAGGATAATTAGTAGAAATATTCGCTTGTAAAGCCCCTAATATAATATCGGCTCTATCACCGGGTGTAATTATTAAACAATTTTCTTCCAATTGTTTTAAATAATTTCGCAATTGCATTGCACCTACTTTAAAACTTGTAGTTTGATTATTTTGGAATTCTTTACCAAATAAAAATTTAGCATCTATCGCTTTTGCAATTTCTTTAATTGTTGGGTTATTTAAAGAAGCAATCAGCGGAATAACATTTACAAAAACATTTTTCGGTAAATTTTTCTCAACACCTTTTTTTACAATTTCAATATTTTTTTCCTGAACCTTATTTGCAATCACAGCCAAAACCTCCACTTCCTTTTCTTTGAAGGAATCATAAGCCAAATGAAGTCCTTCAATAAATTCCTCCAATGTTTTGCCAACACCAGTGGAAACTATAATTGCGGGAATTCCTAAATTTTTGGCAATTAATATGTTGGCATCCAACTCAATGGCCATTCCTTCTCCGGAAAAGTCGGTCCCTTCAACCAACATAAAATCGTTTTTATCTTCTAACGCTTTGTATTTTGAAATAATAGTATCGAATATTTCACCTTCTTTACCATTATTCCGCATATTTATAAATTCACTTCGAGTGAATGCATAGGCATCATTTGGGCGGATATCCAACTGAAAATGGGTAATAATGGTATCGATATGATTGTCTTTTTTTCCTTTCTTGACATTGTCAATAATTGGCCTAAAATAACCGACTTTTGCGGTTTTTCCCAACAGCATCCTCATCAACCCCAAAGTAACAATTGATTTACCGCTGTTAGCTTCGCTGGTTGCTATATATATGGCTTTTTTCATTATTTTTAATTTTGTGCAAATATAATGCTAATTGCGCTTTATTTATATGATAAATGTCCTAAAAAATAGCATTTGCTTTAATATAGATCAATATAAAAAACCACTTTTATGCTCTATAAAATTGCTGTATATTTGGGCTAAGATTTTACCCGTATGACAACATTAATTATCAATATTAAAGAATTACTTCAGGTTGAAAGCGTGCCAAAAAAAATGGTTTTTGGAGCTGCAATGAAAATTCTTCCCACCATTAAAAATGCATTTTTGTGGATTGAAAATGATGTAATAAAAGATTTTGGCGCTATGGAAAATTTACCAAAAATAAATGCAAAAATCACCATTGACGCAATAGGAAAAATGGTGCTTCCAACTTGGTGCGACAGTCACACGCATATTGTTTATGCCGGAAATAGAGAACAAGAATTTATTGACCGAATAAATGGGCTCTCTTATGAGGAAATTGCGAATAATGGCGGCGGAATTTTAAATTCTGCCACAAAATTACAACAAACTTCCGAAGAAGATTTGTACCAACAATCCGCAAAACGCATTGAAGAAGTAATGAAATTAGGCACAGGCGCCGTTGAGATTAAATCGGGTTATGGATTGACAAAAGACGCAGAATTAAAAATGTTGCGCGTCATTAAAAAACTCAACGAAAACTATCCGATTACTATTAAATCAACTTTTTTGGCGGCTCATGCCTTACCTTCAGAATTTAAAAACAACAAAAGTGGTTATGTAGATAAAATAATTGATGAAATTTTACCAGTAGTGGCGGCAGAAAATTTAGCAGAATATATTGATGTTTTTTGTGAAACCGGCTATTTTTCTGTTGATGATACCGACCGCATTTTAGAAGCTGCCGCAACATACGGACTCATTCCAAAAATTCACGTGAATCAGTTTACGGCTATTGGCGGCGTGCAGGCTGGCGTAAAACACAAGGCACTTTCCGTTGATCATTTGGAATTGATGCGGGATGAAGATATTGAAATTTTAAAAAACACGAATACAATACCGGTTGCATTGCCTTCCTGTTCTTATTTTTTAAGCATTCCTTACACGCCGGCCAGAAAAATAATTGATGCAGGCTTGCCTTTGGCGCTGGCCACCGACTACAATCCGGGCTCAACACCTTCCGGAAATATGAACTTTGTTATTTCAACCGCTTGTATTAAAATGAAAATGACCCCGGAAGAGGCCATCAATGCAGCCACAATTAATGGCGCTTATGCTATGGGCTTGGAAAAAACCCACGGAAGCATTTGTAAAGGAAAAAAAGCAAATTTCATCATTACCAAAGAAATTCCAAGTTACGGATTTATTCCATATTCATTTGGAAACCAACATATTTATAAAGTATTTATTGAAGGCAAAGAAATTTAACAGATTAAACTTCTCGCTTCTTATCGTATGGAATGCTGCTTAAAATATGGTTAATGGCCACAACCCGAGCGTATGTTTTTTTATTCGCTTTAATTATTTTCCAGGCAACCACACCTTCTTTAGTTTTTGCAAACATTTTATTTTTATAATAGGTATAAACATCCCATAATTCCTGTGCTCTTTCATCAACAGGCGTTATTTTCCATTGTTTCAATGGGTCGCTTTTTAAATCCTCAAAACGTTTTGCTTGCTCTTTTTTGGAAATAGACATATAAATTTTTACCAAATGAATACCGGATTCTGTAATCATTCGCTCAAAATCATTCACCTGATTCATAAAAACCTCATATTCTTGTTGCGTACAAAAATCGTTTACAGGCGCAACTACCGCCCTATTATACCAACTTCTGTCGAAAAAAATGATTTCACCTGCTTTTGGAAATTGAATTACATATCGCTGAAAATACCATTGGGTTCGCTCATCTTCCGTTGGTTTTGGCAAAGCTACAATGCGGTAATGCCGCGGATTCATCCGTTCTGTTGCACGTCTTATGGCACCACCTTTTCCGGCTACATCCCTACCTTCAAAAATAATCATAATTCGTTCATTTTCTTCAATAGCCCAAGTTTGCAAACGGATCAATTCAACCTGAAGTTTTTTTAATTTATTTTCATATTTAACAAATCGAACAGCTTTCTCTAAATTATAGGGCTCCTTTGAAAATAAAGCCCTTAAACCTTTATTCGTGTTGAGAATTTCAACATCATCATCTGTTAATTTATAAGGTTTCATCAGTTCTTTTTTATATGTTTTTAAAGGTCATCTATAATTCGCATATTCCTTCCTGCGGAAGGTTCATTAGTGCTTTAAATGAGAATCTGTTATACTCATTTCATAATTAATCTATTTGTTTGGCAGAACGGTAATAACGCATCACAATATTTGGATCCGGAAATAATATGGTAGAAGCATTTTCTTTTCCTTCATAATTAAATTGAGACAACACATATCTGATACTTTCTAATCGCGCCAATTTTTTGTCGTTGGCCTTAACGGTAATCCAAGGGCTATAGCTAGTGTGCGTTCGGCTGTACATTTGTTCTTTATAATGCGTGTATTTATCCCAAAGTTCCTGACTTTTCCTGTCAACCGGACTAAATTTCCAACGCTTTAAAGGTGTTGCAATACGTGCATTAAAACGGGCTAATTGCTCATCTTTTGAAATAGAGAACCAAAATTTAATTAAAACAAGTCCGTCTTCATACATCATATGCTCAAACTCAGAAACCTGCACCATAAAATTTTGATATTGAGTTTCTGTACAAAAACCCATTACTGGCTCAACAACAGCTCTATTGTACCAACTTCTGTCGAAAAAAACTATTTCACCAGAATTGGGCATTTCTTTAATATAACGTCTAAAATACCATTGGCCTCGCTCAATTTCAGTAGGTTTTGTTAAGGCCACAACTTTCATGGCGCGCGGATTCAAATGTTCCGTGAACCTGCGAATATTGCCTCCTTTTCCTGCGGCATCCCGTCCTTCAAAAATAATGGCCACACGCATTTTATTTTTTGCAATCCATTGTTGAAGCTTCACTAATTCAATTTGTAAATTGCGTAATTCTTCTTCATAAAACAGCCGTTTTTCTACCTTATCAAAAGGAATATTTTTTTTTCTGATCAGCTTTAAAAGTTCTTGATTTGAAGATACCTTTTCAAAATCTTCCATCGTCAATTTAGGAGATTCGTGCATTATTGTCTGTTTTTTCAAAAGTTATACAAATTTCCGGGTCACTTAATGGTTGCAACTTTGCATCAGAAGGTGAAAAATAAGGAATTCCCAATCCCAAGCCTCGCAAAATAAATAATAATCCGATGATAATTACAAAAACAGGAATAATTTTTTGAAATTTTGCCCGTAAGGATACACTTACAAAATTACCCAATAAAACAGCAGCTGTCATCATTGGAATTGTTCCCGCCCCAAATAAAGCCATATATAAAGCACCTTGAACTGGATTTCCTGTTGAAATTGAACCAATTACAGCGATATAAACCAAACCACAAGGCAATAAACCATTAAAAAAACCAATTGAAAATAAGGCTTTATTCGTTTTTTTATTGAGATAAATTCCAAGATTGTATTTAACCTTGGCGATGATTTTATAAAGTGGTTTTGAAAAATTGTATTTGTTAAAAATTGAAACAGGCGTTAAAATGGTTACAATCATAATAACGCCCATTAAAATTGACAAACGCTGTTGAAAACCTGCCAAATACAATCCTTTTCCTATAAAACCAAAAAGCAATCCTATTAAAGAATAGCTTAACAATCTGCCAAAATGATATAAAAAAGTTTGAAAAATTAACGAAGTTTTTGACGACCTGTTAACCGGAATAATGAACGCAATTGGCCCGCACATTCCAATACAATGAAATCCGCCCGCTAAACCTAAAATAAGTGCAGTCCAAAGCATATTAGTACATTAATTTCTCCTTAAATAAATAAGTATTGCTATTAATAGTCCATTCAATCTTCACATTATAAATTCCTTTTACCAAGTTATCATCCAATATTAAAAAGTCTGCAGTTGTTAATTTTATGGGCAGTTGAAAATCAAATTTATCATTTGAAGGCCGTTGAAATGAAATTGTTCCTACTATTTTTTCTGAATCAAATTCCATCGGGAATTTAATTAACAAGCCTTCAGCCACTTTTATTAAAGTGATATCTTCCTTTAGGGTTGCTGCTTTATTCAATTTATCAATTTCCTGTTGGTAATTCATTTCATCCTTATAATAATCGTCGGAAACCAAATGATGGTCGTTTTTAGATACAAAAGTTGCCTTGTAAACAAAAGAAAGTATGAATATAATAAACGCCGACAAAGCAAGAATAATGCCTGTTGGCCAACTAATTTTAAACTTCATCTAATTAATTTTTATAGGTCCAGCAAAATTGGTGGTGGTTGCTTCAATAAGTTTTCCTTCTGAATACACGCCAACTTTTAACTTTTCATTTGACGAATTTAGGTCTTTTTTTTCAATTTCTATAAACAAAGTACCTTCCTTCAATCCCTGTTTTTCCACTTTGGAAAGTCCTCCTATCATTTCAACTTTTCCATTATGTGAAATTAATTTAATATCAATATCTTCAATATTTTTATTTGTTTTATTGATCAATTTGAACGTATAAACGTTTTTAACGGTAGTTTCAGTAGTTTGAAAAATTTGTCCAGGTAATCTCAAAATTGTAGCTTCTACATCGTTTCGTAAAAACAGCATCGTAACAAGAACGCCTACCAAAATGGTTAATAAAGCTGAATAGGCAATTAAACGCGCATTGAATTTAAGTTTTTCCTTTTTTTCAATATTATCTTCCGAAGCATATCGAATTAATCCTCTTTCAAAACCTACCGTGTCCATTATTTCATCGCAGGCATCAATACAGGCTGTACAGTTTATACATTCCAATTGTGTGCCGTTTCTGATGTCAATCCCAGTTGGACAAACTTGAACGCATTGCATACATTCAACACAATCTCCATAACCTATTTCATTTCTGTTTTCACCTTTACGAACTGGTTTTCTTCCTTTTTCTCCTTCTCCCCTTACAAAATCATAGGCCACATTAATGGACTTATTGTCTAAAAGAACACCTTGCAATCTGCCATATGGACAAACAATAATACATACTTGTTCTCTAAACCACGCGAATACAAAGTAGAAAACCATAGTGAAAACCAACAATTTTACCAAAGTTCCAATATGATTAAAAGGACCATCGGTGATATGTTCAATTAAAACATCGCTGCCAATTATATAGGCAAAGAAAACATTGGCAATTAAAAATGATATAAAAAAGAAAACTATCCATTTTAATATACGTTTTCTAATTTTCTCTGCATTCCAAGATTGCTTTTCCAATTTAATTTGTTTGGTTCTGTCGCCATCAATTAAATATTCCACTTTTCTGAAAATCATTTCCATAAAAATAGTTTGCGGACAAATCCATCCACAAAAAATTCGTCCAAAAACAACGGTAAATAAAATAACGAATACCACACTCACAAGCATAGAAATGACCAGCAAATGAAAATCCTGAGGCCAAAATGGGAATCCGAAAATATGAAATTTACGCTCTAAAACATTAAAAAGCAAAAACTGATTTCCGTTAACTTTAACAAAAGGTGCCGCAAACATAAATGCCAAAAGCACCCAGCTCACAAATGTTCTATACTTATAAAACCTGCCTTTTGGTTTCTTCGGAAAAATAAAATTTCTTTTTCCGCTATCGTCTATTGTGCCAATGGAGTCTCTAAATCTTTCTTTATTTTCTGTTTCCATACTATCTTTAAAAGGCTATTTTCTATAATTTTGTCAATCTGTAAATTTAAGATTAATAAATTAACCATTTGGCTACAAATGCGACAAAAAATTAAAAAATTAAGTAATGTTCACTAATAATATTTAAAAGCAAAAACCCTCAAAAGAGGGTTTTTGCTTTTAATATAAATTCTCTTTATTATTCTGCAGGCCAAATAATATCGCCTTGCGGTTCCTTAGGAGTGGCCGGTTTTGTTCCCTGCATTGAGATAACATAACTTGCAAGTTGTATCCGCTCGTCTCTGGTAATAGTGCTTTCCCAAGCAATCATTCCTTTTCCTGGTCTTCCTCCATTTGTTAAGGTATTGAATATGCTTTTTACATCACCACCTAAAATCCATTTATTGTCTGTTAGATTCGGACCAATACTTCCACCTAAATCAACTAAATGACATACAACACAGGTTTTTGCAGTAAACAATTCTTTTCCTTTTGCCAAATTTTCAGCATCTGTAAAAGCCACAATGTTAGCATCATCAAATAACTGTGGATTTGCAGCTTTATAAGCCTCAATTTCTGCTTTTGCAGCGGTCATTTCATCATTAAACTCGTCGGACTGACTGTATTTATTTAAACCAAAAACCATTACTAAGTAAAAAACACTAATGGCAATTGTGATGTAAAAACCTGCCAGCCACCAAGGTGGCAAAACATTGTCAAGTTCCTTAATACCATCATAATCGTGATCGAGCATGATATCTTCTTCGGTTCCCAAATCGTGTGCTTTGGTCATAGATTTCATAAATCTCTTCCACCACGATATATTTTCTGAATTCTTATTCATAATTATTTTCTTTACTGTTAGTGTCGTTATCTAAAGGCAATTGACTTATTTCTTCAATCCTGTTTTTTGGCATTTTTATGACGATGATTAACATTGTTACAAAAACTATAAAAAACAGCAACAATGAAATAATGGGATATATTTCAATCCCGTCCATTCCATCAAAATTATGTGATATAAATTTTAACATATTACTTATTTTTTAATGCTGTTGAAGTATTTGCTTTAATATCAGTTCCTAAACGTTGCAAGTAAGCTATAAGAGCAATAATTTCCTTATTCTGAATATTGCTTGAACCATAATTTTTAACATATTCAGGATCTTGTCTTAAATTACCTTCAATTAATTTAGCCTGATCCATTAATTTTTGTTTAGCGCCACTAATTTCTTCATCTGTATAAGGAACGCCCAATGTTACCAATCCTTTCATTTTGCTTTCCAAATTTGAGGCATTCATATCATTTTTTATCAACCAGGAATAACGTGGCATAATAGAACCAGGTGATGTGGAACGCGGATCAGACATATGGTTAAAGTGCCAATTGTCATTGTATTTACCACCTTCTCTGTGTAAATCCGGGCCTGTTCTTCGTGAACCCCATAAGAAAGGAAAATCGTAAATAAATTCCCCAGCTTTTGAATATTCACCATATCGTTCAACTTCTGAACGGAAAGGACGAATCATTTGGGAGTGGCAATTGTTGCATCCTTCGCGAATATAAATATCTCTTCCTTCCAATTCTAGTGGTGTATAAGGTTTTACGCTCGAAATTGTTGGAATGTTCGATTTCACCAACATAATTGGAACAATTTCAACCAAACCTCCTATTAAAATAGCAACTGTAGTTAATATGGTAAATAATACTGTTCTTCTTTCTAACCAAGTATGCCATCCTTCACCGGCGATTCTTTGTCCGCTAATCTTTTTCAATGGTGCTGCCTCAGCCAATTCATCCTCAACAGCAGAACCTGCTCTGGCGGTTTTAATCACGTTAATTGCCAATAAAATAAATCCGGTTAAATATAATGAACCTCCAATGGCACGCATCATATACATCGGTAAAATTTGGGTTACAGTTTCTAAAAAGTTTCCATAAACCAATGTACCATCCGGATTAAAATCTTTCCACATTAATGCTTGTGTAAATCCTGCAATATATAAAGGAATTGCATAGAATAGAATCCCTACAGTTCCTATCCAAAAATGTGCATTTGCCAATTTTCTTGAATATAACGGTGTTTTCCAAAGTTTTTCAGCAAGCCAATAAACAATACCTGCAACCATAAATCCATTCCAGGCCAAAGCGCCAATATGTACGTGACCAACTATCCAATCAGTATAATGCCCAATGGCATTTACGTTTTTAAACGACAACATTGGTCCTTCAAAAGTTGCCATACCGTAACCAGTAATTGCAACCACAAAGAATTTTAAAACTGGATTTTCTCGAACTTTATCCCAAGCGCCACGAAGCGTCAGTAATCCGTTAATCATACCACCCCAAGATGGAAAAATTAACATTACAGAGAAAACAGTTCCTAAATTTTGAGCCCATTCAGGAAGCGCTGTGTACAACAAATGGTGAGGTCCTGCCCAGATGTATAAAAATATCAAAGTCCAGAAATGGATGATTGACAATCTGTAAGAATAAATAGGCCTGTTCGCTACTTTAGGAACAAAATAATACATTAAACCTAATACTGGTGTAGTTAGAAAGAATGCCACAGCATTGTGTCCATACCACCATTGCACAAGTGCATCTTGAACACCGGAATATACTGAATAGCTTTTAAAAGCCGATACTGGCATTTCTAAATTGTTAAAAATATAAAGTACAGCGATGGTTATTAATGTAGCTATATAAAACCAAATTGCAACATAAATATGGCGTTGCCTTCTTTTTAAAATAGTTCCAATCAAATTAATACCGAATACTACCCAAATTAATACAACGGCAATGTCAATTGGCCATTCTAATTCAGCATATTCTTTGGATGAAGTAAGTCCTAATGGTAATGTAATTGCGGCAGCAACAATAATTGACTGCCAGCCCCAAAAATGAATTCTGCTTAAAACATCGTTAAACATTCTCGCTTTTAGCAATCTTTGCGTAGAATAATAGACTCCTAAAAAGATTCCATTTCCCACAAAAGCGAAAATTACCGCATTGGTGTGCAAAGGTCTTAAGCGACCATAACTTAGCCAGGAAATAGCATCGCCAGATCCCGCAAATTCCAAAAGACCAGGAAATATGAGTAGTAGCGCTATGGTAAGCCCTACCAACATCCCTACAATTCCCCAAAGAATTGTGGCCCAAAGAAACATTTTTACGATTTTATTGTCATAATAAAATTGTTCTTTTTCCATACTTGTTTGATTAATTAATTGTTAGTTATTTTTGATTTTAATTCTAATTCTGATTCAACTGTATCTTCTTTTTTGGAAATAACCAATTCATCATCAAAAAGCATACGAACTGAAGGCGTATAAATGTCCTCATACTGCCCCGATTTAACGGACTTGATAAATGCATAAAAAAATAATAAAGCAACAATAATGCTCACGCCTATTGTTATGTATAGTACTTCCATTCTTAGTTAATAAATATTCAAGCTTTCTATTTTAAAACAAATATATATTTTAGTGCTTATAAAAAAATGACATTTATCACAAAATGTATATTT
>CAMDPE010000079.1 GCA_945903795.1 Lutibacter flavus
TAATGCTTTTTCAATATGAATTTTAGATCCTAATAATACGGAACCTACTGGAGCTCCCAAACCTTTTGATAAACAAACAGAAATGGTGTCGAATATTTGGCCATATTGTTTTGGGGTTTCATTTTTAGCGACCAAAGCATTAAAAATTCGTGCACCATCCATATGAAAAGCTAAATTATGATCCACACAAATTTGTTTAATTTTTAACAATTCATCATAATCCCAGCAAGCGCCTCCGCCTTTATTGGTGGTGTTTTCAACAACAACCAGGCTGGCCCAAGGCACATGAATATCTGATCTCCCTGAAACAACTTCTTTCAATTGTTTTGCCGAAAACATTCCGCGATTTCCATCAATTAAATGAGAGGTAACACCCGAATTAAATGCGGCACCACCACCTTCAAAATTATACACGTGTGCCCATTTATCACAAAACATTCTATCGCCGGGTTGGGTGTGAAGTTTTATGGCTGTTTGGTTCGCCATAGTTCCCGAAGGAAAAAATAGGGCTGCTTCCATACCAAACATTTTCGCAATTTTTGCCTGTAACTTATTTACAGTTGGATCGGTTTTAAAAACATCGGCACCAACTTCAGCCTCCATCATTGCTTTTAACATTCCTTTGGTGGGCTTGGTTACGGTATCACTAACTAAATTTATTTGCATCGCTGATATTTAAAATTTATATATTATTTTTTAAATTGAATTTTTATTTTTCAGAAGGAAAAAGATTTTATCCAAAAATACCATAATTAGTTTGATTGAAATATAACGAATCAAATTTATTTGTACAGATTAAAAATGAAAAGGTATTTTTGTAGTTCTAAATAAAAAAATGATTACAAACGAACAACTAAATAAACTGCAGGAGCGAATTAACCGGTTAAAAACTTATCTTGAAATTGACAAAAAATCTATTGAAATTTCAAATGAGGAAGAACTAACAGGAAATCCAACGTTTTGGAACAATCCGAAAGAGGCTGAAATAGTGATGAAAAACCTTCGATTCAAAAAAAAATGGGTAGAAGATTTTGATCAGGTATTAACCAATTTTGAAGAAGTTTCAGTTTTATTGGATTTTTATGGGGAAGGCGAAGTTAGCGATAAAGATGTTGAGCATCAGTATGAAGTCACAATTTCTTTGCTTGAGGACTTGGAATTTAAAAATATGCTTTCCGATGAAGGAGATAATTTAAGTGCCGTACTGCAAATTACTGCCGGAGCAGGTGGTACAGAAAGTTGTGACTGGGCCCAAATGTTGATGCGGATGTATTTGATGTGGGCAGAAAATAAAAAATTCAAGGTTAAAGAGTTAAATTTTCAAGAAGGTGATGTCACAGGCATTAAAACAGTTACTATAGAAATTGAAGGTGAATTTGCTTTTGGGTATTTAAAAGGTGAAAATGGCGTGCACAGATTGGTGCGGATTTCCCCATTCGACAGCAATGCAAAACGCCATACCTCATTTGCTTCGGTTTATGTTTATCCGTTAGTTGATGACAGCATAGAAATTGAAATCAACCCAGCTGATATTGAAATTATAACTGCACGCTCTAGTGGCGCAGGCGGTCAAAACGTTAATAAAGTTGAAACAAAAGTTCAGCTTACCCATAAACCATCGGGCATACAATTGTCTTGTTCAGAAACACGATCACAACACGAAAATAGAGAACGTGCCCTTCAAATGCTGAAGTCGCAATTATATGAAATTGAATTAAAAAAGCAACAGGAAGCAAGAAGTGATATTGAAGCCGGAAAAATGAAAATCGAATTTGGGTCTCAAATCAGAAATTATGTGCTACACCCTTATAAATTGGTAAAAGATGTGAGAACCGGCTTTGAAACAGGAAATGCAGAAGCCGTTTTAAATGGTAATTTAGATGATTTTATCAAAGCTTATTTAATGCAACAAGGACAAAAAGAGACTAAAAATGACTGATAAAATTGATACCATCATCTTCGATTTGGGTGGCGTACTAGTAGATTAGAAACCGGAATATTTGTACAGAAAAGTGTTCAATGGCAATGAAAAAAAAGTACAATGGTTTTTAGGTAATATATGCACAAGCGCTTGGAATGCCGAACAAGATGGAGGAAGAACCATAGAGGAAGCTGAAAATATAAAAATTGCGGAATTTCCCGAACACGAAGATTTAATTCGAATATATTACAACCAATGGCACCAAATGTTTTCTGGACCTATTGAAGAAAATGTCACATTATTTAAACAATTAAAAGCTTCAGGAAACTATAAAATTTATGCGCTCACAAACTGGAGCGCCGAAAAATGGGACATCGCTTTAGACTTATTTCCTTTTTTTCACTATTTTGATGGTGTGGTGGTTTCCGGACAAGAAAAAACTCGCAAGCCCTTTAAAAAAATATACAATATCTTAATTGATAAATTCAAAATTAATCCTGAAAAGGCTATTTTTATTGATGACAATGAAGAAAATGTCGTCGCTGCAAAAGCTTTAAAATTGCACGGAGTTCATTGCAAATCTCCCCAACAACTAAAGAAGGAATTGTATTCCTTTAAACTAATATTCTGAGTTTTCCATAACAAACAGTAATTATTATTGGATAAAGTGTTGTTTATTAACAATAATGTGTATTTTTACCAATATGAAAAACGAGATTATTCGTTAAATTAACGACTAAAATAAGCTATGGATTTTAAAACAAGTTTTTTTCTATGAGAAGACTATTATTACTAACGCTAATTGTATTTACCCCAATACTCATTTTTAGCCAAACAAATAATAACCCCACGTACACCATTACCGGAAAAATTATAGATGCCGCCACAAAAAAACCATTGGAGGATGCAACCATTATTTTTAAAAGTATTGATTCCAATCTTATAAAATTTGGAGGCATCACAAACCAAAAAGGTTATTTTTCCATTGATGTGGAAAAAGACACCTATTATGTGTCCGTAGAATATATTTCATACGAAACAAAAAACCTAAACCTTTCTGAAATAACTCGGAATTTTAATTTGGGTGACATTGAATTGGCATTGGATACTGAAATTTTAAAAGAGATTGAAATTGTTGGCGGAAAGAAAACCGTGGAATTCAAATCAAACAAAATTGTATTCAATGTTGAAAAAGACATTGCCGCAAATGGTGGCGTCGCAACGGATATCTTAAATAACATTCCGTCTGTAAGCGTTGATCCAGATGGTGGTATCACCGTTCAAGGGCAAGGTGGTGTTCAAGTGATGATCAACGGCAAAATTTCTTCCTTGTCAAAAACAGATGCTTTAAAATCTTTGCCGGCAGGTTCCATTGAAAAAATTGAAGTAATTGCAAATCCGGGTGCAAAGTATGATGCTACTGCGCTAAGTGTTATCAATATCATATTAAAAAAGGGTAAAGATGAAGGTTTAAATGCATCTTTAACTGCCACAGGTGGATTTAAAGATTATTACGGAGGCTTAATTACCTTAAATAATAAATCAAAATACTTAAACTTTTTTGTAAATACTTCCTTCAATCACAGCAATCCAATTACCATTGCTTCATCTGAAAACGAATATTTTGTGAATAATGTCACTACGTCATTTTTAAATGAAAAAAGCGAATTCGACAGCAAAAAAGACGCATTTTATGGTACAATCGGCACCGATTTCTATTTATCAAAAAGCACAACCCTTTCAACAAGCGTTAATTTTCAAAATATAGTTAATAAAAGCAACACACTAACCTCTTCAGCTTTTTTTGATGACTCAAAAGTGCCAACAGCTATCAATGACAGAACGCATATTGGAAAATTGGATAATGAATTGTTTGAATTTGCGGTTGATTTTGAGCACAATTTTAAAAAAGAAGGGCAACAGTTAACATCCAGCGTATTATTCACAAAGGATATGGACAATATCACTAACACAATATCTAACACCAATACTACATTTACCGACCAAACTTATACAGAAAAAAACAAATTACAGAACACAACATTTGATGTTAATTTCACAAGTCCAATTGGCAAAAATTCTGTCTATTCTTTCGGCTATAAAGGAAATAACAGTAAAGTTCCATTCAGATATTCCACTGCCGCTGAAGACCGCAACATCGATTATTCCGAAAATTTGAACGCCGTATTTGTTGAATTTGAAAATGAAGGTGAAAAATTTTATTATGGATTAGGAATTAGGGCAGAATTTCTGGAATTAAAAGCCGATTATTTATATTTAAATACTTCCCAAAAAAACAATTTTAATGAAATTTTTCCAACTGCATATTTAAAATATACTTTTAGTGATTCAAAAAGTTTAAGCCTAAGTTACTCAAAAAAAATGCACTCGCCGTTTTATAATCAACTTCAGCCTTTTGAACAAAAATATAGCGAAACAGCATCTTATATTGGAAATCCGGCATTAAATCCAATTTATATTGATGCCCCAAGTTTAGAATATATGTATAATGGTAATAAAGTTATGTTTTCATCATCCCTATTTTTTAACAGGTATAATGACTATTGGGAAAATATAACTTATGAAACCGGTGAACAAATAAATGGGATAAATAAAATTATCACTACACCTGTAAATGTTGGAAAATTAGACTTTTACGGTATTGACTTAACTGCAATTTATAAACCTGTCAAGATTTTAAACTTTACAGGAAATATAAATCTACACAATTTGGATCAATCCGGAACATATGAAATTGTAAATTTAGCTAATGAAACCATTATTAAAGATTATAATCATGCAAGTTTTAATGGCTCATTTAGTTTATTGACACAGTTAAAAATACCCCAAGTATTTGATTTTCAAATAAATGCAAAACATTTTTTAATTTCTAAAGGAGCCTATTCCACAAGAAAAGCATATACCTATGCAAGTGCTGCCATCAATAAGGATTTGTTTAATAAAGATGCATCTATTAGCTTAACTGTTGATGATATTTTTAAATCAAATAAGACTGATAGAAGTAGGTTTGATTCCAATTATTTTTCAAAAAGTTTGATAGAAAACAGATACAGAACAATTTTATTATCTTTTACTTACCGGTTTAATCAAAGTGAAAAAGACAGAAGAATTGATTTTGATAAAAAAGAAATTAAACCAAATTACTAATCATTATTTTTGGACAAATTAAAATGATGAAACGAGCCATAACAAATTTTGATACACAGTAGAGTGATTAATGGCGAACTGCATCTGTACCAATAAAAAATAAAATATAACAGATGAAAATTTATCACAATCCGCGTTGCGGAAAAAGCCGGGAAGGTTTGGCTATTTTGCAAGCATATAAATTGCCATTCGAAATCATTAACTACATAGAAACACCGCTTTCAGAAACTGAATTAGCTGAAATTATAAAACTATTGGGCATTCCTCCTATTGATTTGGTTCGAAAAAATGAAGCCATCTGGAAAGAAAATTACAAAGGCAAAAGCATGTCTGATACAGAAATCATTGCAGCAATGGCTGCCAATCCCAAACTTATTGAAAGGCCAATTGTAATTAACAACAGAAAAGCGGTAATTGGTCGCCCGCCCGAACTCATTAAATCCATTTTGTAAATTTTATGAGTTTATTAACAGTTTTAGGCTGAGAAAAATTCAAAAATAATATATCATTTATTCAGCTTGGTATTTTTATAATATACTTATATTCAGTGTTTTATAAATTATTTAAACCATAAATACACCTCATTAAAATTTTTCATTCTTCTTCACAGTCGTTAACACTAGTTAACATAAAAGTACTTGGGCAACCACTATATTTGTGGCATAGTTAAACTTTAAAACCAATTCATGAAAAAGAGTATAATACTTTTAATATTTAGCATTTTCACGCTCAATTTATCAGCGTCAAATACAGATCCTATTGAAAAAATTATGTTAACAGGGAAAGTTATTGATAAAGATACCAACCAGCCTTTAGAATATGCCACCATTGTCATCAAATCTTTAGATGGCAAAATTATAACCGGCGGCATCACAGACACCAAAGGAGAATTTAGCATTCAAGTTGTAAAAGGCGTTTACGATATTTCTATCGAATTTATTTCTTTTAAAACAAAAACATTCAAAAGAAAAGAAATTGCCGGCAATACCGATTTAGGCACAATTACTTTGGAAGTTGATGCGCAAACTTTAAATGAAGTGGTGGTTGTTGCAGAAAAAAGTACTGTTGAAATTAGATTGGATAAAAAAATATACAACGTTGGTAAAGATATGACCGTAAAAGGCGGAACCGCAAGTGACGTTTTGGATAATGTACCATCAGTTTCTGTAGATGTTGAGGGAAACGTAAGTTTGCGCGGAAGTGAAAACGTACGAATTTTAATCAACGGAAAACCATCAGGTTTGGTTGGGATGAGCAGTACAGACGCGTTGCGTCAATTACCTGCAGATGCTATTGAAAAAGTGGAAGTAATTACCAGTCCGTCTGCGCGTTACGATGCTGAAGGAACTGCTGGGATCTTAAACATCATCCTTAGAAAAGGAAAAGCAAATGGCTTTAATGGCTCAGTTTCTGCTTCCGCAGGAATTCCTGATAATTATGGGCTTTCAGCTAATTTAAATTATAGAACAAACAAAGTAAACTACTTTGGAAGCGGTGGTTATAATTACAGAAATGCCCCGGGAAGTTCTAAAAGCGATGTGACTTATTTAAACCCTACGGAATTTACGCCTGACTTTAGAAATGAAAGAAGGGAATATGACCGAAAAAACAACAGTTATAATGCCCGATTTGGAACGGAATATTTTTTAACTGACAAAACTTCATTGACCGGAACCATTTTATATCGTGAATCTGATGGTGAAGATATTTCAACAAATATAAGTAAGGAATATGATGAAAATAAAGTATTGACCAGCACGGGTAATCGAGTTGAAGTTGACAATGAAAAAGACAAAACCACAGAGTATGCTTTAAACTTTATGCACGATTTTGATAAAGACGGACATAAATTAACGTTAGATTTTCAATATGAAAACAGTATTGAAAATAACAGTGCTTTAATTACCGATAGCAATCCAGAAAGAAATTCAACCGATAATAACTCAAAAGATATTTTAATTAAAGGTGATTATGTTTTGCCAATTGGAGAAAATTCTCAATTTGAATTTGGTTTTAACACCAATTTAAATAAATTAAATTCTGATTATCTGGTTGAAGAATTTAATGAATCCACAAATCAATTTGAAAATAACACCAATTTTTCCAATACATTGGATTTTGAGCAAAATTTATTTGCCATTTATTCTCAATACGGTAATAAAGTCAATAAATTTTCTTATTTGCTCGGTTTAAGAATGGAAAATACAGACAGAAAAATTAGCTTATTGCAAACCAATGAAAATTTTGATAAAAATTTCACTGAATTTTTTCCTACAGTTAATTTAGGGTTGGAGTTTACTGATTCAGAAAGCATAACATTGGGTTATAACAGAAGATTAAGCCGTCCGCACCACTGGTTTTTAAATCCGTTCGAATCACGAACCAGCCAAACCTATGTTAGAACCGGTAATGTTAATTTAGATCCAACCTATACAAATGCATTTGATTTAGGCTATTTAAAAAGATGGGAGAAATTAACATTGAATTCTTCACTTTATTATCAGCACGCTATCAATAATATTGAAATGGCTCAAAGAGAAGAATTGAGAGATGTAAATGGTGTTGAAACTCTTGTTATTATTACAACTCCTATCAATTTAAGTTCACAAGATCGTTATGGTTTTGAATTTACCACCAATTACAATCCAAATAAATGGTGGAAAATTACCAACAGTTTCAACTTTTTTAAATCAGTATCAGCTGGACATTATAATGGAATAAGTTATGATTCTGAAAACGTTAGTTGGTTTACACGATTGAATTCGAGAATTTCTTTACCTGCCGGAATAGATTGGCAAACAAGCGGTATGTATATGGGACCTTCAGAAAGTGCCCGATCTAAAAGAAAAGGCATGGTTAGTTTAAATTTAGCCTTCAGTAAAGATATTTTAAAAGAAAAAGGCACTTTATCTCTAAATGTGAGTGACTTGTTAAATACCCGAAAACGAGAATCTACTGATTATTCACCAACCACGATTGCAGAAAACGAATTTCAATGGCGTAAAAGACAGGTGATGTTGAATTTTACTTATCGATTTAATGAGAAAAAGAAACCACAAAGACAGCAAGGAGAAGAAAATGGTAATGGAGAAGAAGGAATGTTTTAAGTATTACAAAACACAAAAAAAGGGCAATTTTTCAATTGCCCTTTTTTTTTTACTTTAATGTAATATTATTCTTTTTTAGCTGCTGCTTTGTCTTCTTTTCTATATTTCCAAGATTCTTTAAAATACCCGAATAACCAATAAGGCACCACAAAGGTTATTAAAAAAATCATTAACCAAAACCCCATCGTAAAAATGGTTAAGAAAACTAAAAATCCTGAAAATTGCGATAAATCCATAACTTTTTAAAGTTGTTTTTTAATAATTACAAAAATAACAATTATTTTTAATTTATCACAATCTTTTATTTTTTTTATAGTTAAAAAACAGCGCATTTTTTTACTAATAAAATTCATCTCAGGCAATAAACTTTTTTTACTAAAAAAGACACTAAAAAAAGTTCCTTAGTGTCTTTAATTTATAAATCTTCTTTTTTATAGACTATTTAAATTCTGCGAAGAAATCATTCCCCTTATCATCTACCAATAAGAATGCAGGAAAGTTTTCAATTCTAATCTTACGAACCGCTTCCATTCCCAATTCTGGGAAATCAATTACTTCAACAGATTTAATACTTTCTTTTGCTAAAATTGCTGCTGGTCCTCCAATAGAACCAAGGTAAAAACCACCATTTGCTTTACAAGCATCTGTTACTTGCTGTGAGCGGTTACCTTTTGCTACCATCACCATACTGCCGCCAACTTTTTGGAAAGCATCTACATAAGGATCCATACGGCCTGCTGTTGTTGGCCCAAAGCTGCCAGAAGCCATTCCTTTAGGTGTTTTTGCCGGTCCTGCATAATACACAGGATGATCTTTAAAGTATTGTGGCATTTCTTCACCATTTGCCAGCATTTCACTAATTCTAGCGTGTGCCATATCACGGGCAACAATTAATGTTCCTCTTAGGTTGAAGCGTGTTTTTACAGGATATTTTGAAAGTTCCTCACGTATTTTATCCATTGGTTGATCCAAATCTAACTCTATTGCATCCTTTAAGTGAGGTGCTTCTTTTGGTAAGAATTGTCCTGGATTTTTTTCTAATTCTTCAAGAAAAATACCTTCCTCAGTAATTTTACCTTTTACATTACGGTCGGCACTGCAACTTACACCCAAACCTACAGGACAAGAGGCAGCGTGACGCGGCAAACGAATAACACGTACATCGTGCACAAAATATTTACCGCCAAATTGAGCTCCCACTCCACATTCCTGACAAATTTTTGTGATTTTTTCTTCCCATTCAAGGTCACGAAAAGCTTGACCACCATCGTTGCCTTCAGTTGGTAAGTGATCCAGAAAACCTGCCGATGCCTTCTTTACAGTTGCTAAGTTAGCTTCAGCCGAAGTTCCACCAACAACAAATGCTAAATGGTAAGGAGGACAGGCAGAAGTTCCTAAATCCATAATATGTTGCTTAACAAATTTTGTTAAGTTTTCTTCAGTTAATAAAGACTTAGTCATTTGATACAAATAGGTTTTATTGGCTGAACCTCCACCTTTTGTTATAAATAAGAATTCATATTTATTGCCCGTTGCGCTATAAATATCAATTTGAGCAGGAAGGTTATTTCCCGAATTTTTCTCTTCTAACATTGTTAGAGGAACAATTTGGGAAAATCGAAGATTATCCGTTTGAAAAGTATTAAACACTCCTTTAGAAATGTATTCTGCATCATCAACACCTGTGTATACATCTTCCCCTTTTTTAGCCATACAAATTGCGGTACCTGTATCTTGGCAAGTTGGCAATTCGCCGGCGGCCGTAACCATTTGATTTAACAACAATGTATAAGCAACAAAACGGTCGTTATCTGTAGCTTCCGGATCTTTAAGAATCGTCTCTAATTTTTTTAAGTGAGAAGCGCGCAGGTAAAACGATACATCATGATAGGCTGCTTGTGAAAGCAACTCCAGTCCTTCTGGTGCTACTTTTAAAATTTTTCGCCCATCAAAATCTACTATAGAAACGTGATCTTTGGTTAATAAACGATACTTTGTAGTATCCTTTGTAATAGGAAACGGTTTTTGGTATTTAAATTCAGACATTTTATATAATTTTATAGTAATTCATTTTTAACTCTTACAAATATACAATGGAAGATGAAAATAGTTGGCAGAAAATAGGTTTATTAATTCCCTTTTCTTTTAATTAACGAATAGCATAAAATGCTTTTTAGAGTCACTTTCTTTAAGCTTTTTTAATACTTAAATAGGCAAAGTTTCATAAATGTGATTTTTTGGTTTGACATTATTTTAAGATGCTAATATTTATGCTTATATTTAAATAAAAACAAATCAAAAAAATTATAACTAACTATTTGTTCGACAGAAAAACCATTAAAATTGACAAATATGAAATATAGAATAGAAAAAGACACTATGGGAAATGTTGAAGTTCCTGCCGATAAATATTGGGGTGCCCAAACAGAACGTTCCCGAAACAATTTTAAAATTGGGCCTTCGGCTTCCATGCCTTTAGAAATTATTTACGGATTTGCTTACCTTAAAAAAGCGGCCGCCCATGCAAATTGCGATTTAGGCGTGCTTCCTGAAAAAAAACGCGATATTATTTCTGCCGTTTGTGATGAAATTTTAGAAGGAAAACACGATGACCAGTTTCCATTGGTTATTTGGCAAACCGGCTCGGGTACCCAAAGCAATATGAATTGCAATGAAGTAATTGCAAATCGCGCCCACGAAATGTTGGGAGGCGTTATTGGCGAAGGAGAAAAATTAATTCAGCCTAATGACGACGTAAATAAATCACAATCGAGCAATGATACTTTCCCAACAGGAATGCATATTGCCTGTTATAAAATGGTTATGGACATTACCATTCCCGGCGTTGAAAAATTGCGCGATACGTTGAAAGCTAAATCTGAAGCGTTTAAAGATGTGGTGAAAATTGGCCGTACACATTTAATGGATGCCACGCCTTTAACGGTTGGACAAGAATTTTCTGGCTATGTTTCCCAATTGGATCACGGATTGAGAGCGTTGAGAAACACTTTGCCACATTTAGCTGAATTGGCTTTAGGAGGAACTGCAGTTGGAACCGGAATGAATACGCCAAAAGGATACGATGTTTTGGTGGCTAAAAAAATAGCTGAATTTACCGGATTGCCGTTTATTACTGCCGAAAATAAATTTGAAGCGTTGGCATCCCACGACGCCATTGTGGAAAGTCACGGTGCCTTAAAATTATTGGCGGTTTCTTTAAATAAAATTGCAAATGACATTCGAATGATGGCTTCTGGTCCGCGCTCAGGTATTGGAGAATTGATTATTCCTGCAAATGAACCGGGAAGTTCCATTATGCCCGGAAAAGTGAATCCTACCCAAGCTGAAGCTTTAACTATGGTTTGCGCACAAGTGATGGGTAATGATGTTGCCATTACCATTGGCGGAACACAAGGCCATTATGAGTTAAACGTTTTTAAACCAATTATGGCTGTTAACTTTTTGCAATCGGCCCGTTTACTTGGTGATGCCTGCGCCAGTTTTGATGAACATTGCGCTGTTGGCATTGAACCAAATTATTCACGCATCACAGAACTGGTAAACAATTCATTAATGCTGGTGACTGCTTTAAATACCAAAATTGGTTACTATAAAGCTGCTGAAATTGCCAATACTGCACACAAAAACGGAACAACCTTAAAAGAAGAAGCCGTGCGTTTGGGCTATGTTACTGCGGAAGATTATGATGCTTGGGTAAAACCATCAGCAATGATTGGTACGCTTAAATAACTCGTACTTTTTGAACATAAAAAAGCATTGAAATTTTTCAATGCTTTTTTATTATTTTTTGTTTCAATCTAATTCAACAATTCAAAAGACTGTTTGGCGATTTCAACCTCTTCGTTTGTTGGCACTATCAAAATTTTTGTTTTTGAATTTTTAGTATGAATTTCAGTAATTTCTCTAGCTCTGATATTGTTTTTTTCTTCATCCAATTCTATTCCGAAATAGTCCATATTCGTGCAAACCAGCTTTCTTATAAAACTTGAGTTCTCTCCTATTCCGGCTGTAAATACGATGGAATCCAGCCCATTCATAGCGGCGG
>CAMDPE010000080.1 GCA_945903795.1 Lutibacter flavus
TTCCGGTTGAGGTGAAATACAATGTTACTGATGGAAAATTTGGGATTAATTTAGTGGGCGGATTTAGCACACTTCTTTTGAACAGGGACGAAGTTTTTGTGGAAACCAATAGTTTTACCCAAAGTTTAGGATCTTCAAATAACCTGAGACCCATAAATTTCAGCGGTAATATTGGACTAGATGTAGATTACTCTATTTACAAAAATTTATTCATCAATGTTTCTCCAATGTTCAAAGTGCAAACAAGTACCTTTTCCAGAAACTCCGGAAGTATTCAACCTTATTATTTAGGAGTTTATACAGGTTTAAATTATAAGTTTTAGTTGGTTTATTTATTTGGTTGGTTACCAAATATTGAATGAAGAAAGCCGTTTCTATTTTGAAACGGCTTTTCTTTTTAAGCCATTTATTATTTGTATTTTTACAGAATCTTAAATCAAAAAAGGGATTCTTCTTATGGAAATAACAGCAATAGAAAAAACAATACAACAAGCTTTAGATAAATTAGGGGTTAAACCTTTAAATAAAGGAACCTCAACAGGTTCAAATTTCTTTGGAGTTGGTGACATTATGGAATCCTATTCTCCAGTAAATGGAAAATTGATTGGAAAAGTTAGCGCAACCACGAAGGATGATTTTGAAAAAGTTATGGAATCTGCTCAAGCGGCTTTTACCACTTGGAGAGTTAAGCCGGCACCGCAACGCGGTGAAATCGTTCGTCAGTTTGGCGAAAAATTGCGCGAACTAAAACAGCCATTAGGCGAATTAGTTTCCTATGAAATGGGAAAATCACTGCAGGAAGGTTTGGGTGAAGTTCAGGAAATGATAGACATTTGTGACTTCGCTGTTGGATTGTCGAGACAATTGCACGGTTTTACCATGCATTCCGAACGTCCAGGACACAGAATGTACGACCAATATCATCCTCTAGGAATTGTGGGCATTATCTCCGCATTTAACTTTCCGGTTGCTGTTTGGGCCTGGAATACAGCATTGGCGTGGATTTCCGGTGATGTTTGCGTTTGGAAAGCTTCAGAAAAAGCGCCTTTATGCAGCATTGCCTGCCAAAATATAATTGCAAGCGTTTTAGAAGAAAATAAATTGCCCGAGGGTATTTCTTGTATCATCAATGGTGATTACAAAGTTGGCGAATATATGACTACCGACAAACGTATCGCTCTAGTTTCAGCAACAGGTTCCATAAGAATGGGAAAAATTGTTGCAAAGACTGTTGCAGAACGTTTAGGGAGATCTTTATTGGAATTGGGTGGCAACAACGCCATCATTATCACGCCTAGTGCCGATATTAAAATGACCATTATTGGCGCTGTATTTGGCGCTGTTGGAACTGCCGGACAGCGTTGCACTTCAACACGAAGGTTAATTATTCACGAATCGATGTATGAGCAGGTTAAAGATGCCTTGGTGAAAGCCTACAAACAATTGCGCATTGGAAATCCGTTGGACGAAAACAACCACGTTGGACCATTAATTGACAAAGATGCTGTTAAAATGTATGAAAATGCATTGGCAGAAGCCGTTAAAGAAGGCGGAAAAATTATTGTGGAAGGCGGCGTTTTAAACGGAAAAGGTTACGAAAGCGGCTGTTATGTAAAACCTGCAATTGTAGAGGCCGAAAACCACTTTGAAATTGTTCAACACGAAACTTTTGCACCAATTTTATACTTAATTAAATATTCTGGTGAACTTAAAAATGCCCTAGCATTGCAAAACGGTGTTGTGCAAGGACTTTCATCCGCAATTATGACCAATAATTTACGCGAAGCCGAATTGTTCTTATCTGTTCAGGGTTCCGACTGCGGTATTGCAAACGTAAATATTGGCACTTCGGGCGCTGAAATTGGCGGTGCTTTTGGTGGTGAAAAAGAAACTGGTGGCGGACGCGAATCGGGTTCCGATGCCTGGAAAGTTTATATGAGACGCCAAACAAACACCATCAATTATACTACTGAATTGCCTTTGGCGCAAGGCATAAAATTTGATTTGGAATAAGGTTCTCTATATTGTTTAACTAATTTTAGGTTTGATTTAATAATTTTGTGTCAAAAAAATATAAGATCAAACCTATTAAAATAGTTGACAATCCAATAATGCTTTCAATTGGGTGTATAATAAAAGTGAAATAGCAAATGTATAACCCAAAAGCTAAAAATACACTTGGAAAAATCCAAAAATAGTTACTTTTAAAAATATATCTTTTATGCGAAGGAATTGTAAAAACGGTTGCTACAGCAAGTATACCAAATAATTGCAATAAAAATGAAGCATAAATAAATATTTGCTCAAATTCCCCAGTCAAAATAATAGAAATTGCAATGAATGACTGAACCCACAAAGCCAAATAAGGAATACCATTTTTGGATTTATTCATAAAACTCCATAATTTATTTTCTTTTGAAGTGGCAAAGCTTACCCTTGAACCAATCCATAAATAACCACTAATTGTTGCAATTAATTGTGCGGCAATAAAAAAACTAGCCCATTTAGCACCCTGTTAACCCAAAAAACTTTTTACGGCAATTGAAGCTACATTTTCTTGATTTATTAATGAAGTAATTGATGCGTGTTTTAGAAAAACATAATTAACCAAAACATATACCATTGTTACAAATAAGGTTCCTATAATAAGCGCTTTTGGAAGATTTTTAGTTGGGTTTTTTATTTCTCCAACAATATATGATGCTGAATTCCAACCAGTATATGCAAAAGTTACAAATACTAAAGAACTTGCAAATTCAGGCATTTGAACTTCTTTTATCCAGCTATTACTGAAGTTTATATCATTATCAATATTTGGCGCAAAATACAATCCTAGACCAATTAATGATAAAATAAATAAAATTTTTAGCAATGTAGAAATATTTTGAAAATCACTGCTAATTCTTAAACTAAATGACTGAGAAATGGTTACTAAAATAATAACGCCAATTGCAAACTCCTTTCCAAATTCTAATCCGAAAATTTGTAAATATTTACTCATTGCCAATGCTGCAAGAGCAACAGGCGCTGAAAATCCCACAATTAGCGAAATCCAACTACTCAAATACCCAAGAACGGGATGAAAACCACGAGATAAATAGATATAATCACCACCTGATTCTTTATAGTAATTTCCCAATTCT
Source organism: Lutibacter flavus (assembly GCA_945903795.1). Classification (GTDB taxonomy): domain Bacteria; phylum Bacteroidota; class Bacteroidia; order Flavobacteriales; family Flavobacteriaceae; genus Lutibacter; species Lutibacter flavus_A. The sequence continues at coordinate 3,144 of CAMDPE010000080.1, forward strand.
GAATAACAAAAAGCCCCAAACATAGCTAAAACTCCACCAATAAACCAAAGTAAAATTATTGAGTAAGTATTTGTTAATGAAATTACTTGATACCCTAATGATGTGAAAATCCCGGTTCCAATCATATTTGAAACCACTAATGCTGTGGCGGTAATCCAAGTAATTTTTTTCAATGTCTAGATTGTAAATTAAAAAAAATTGCCAAAGTTAAAACTTTGGCAAAGTAGTGTTTGTTTTTATAATATGGTTTATAGACTATAACTTATTCTTCCAAAATAATAAGAACCGGTAGTTCCCATTTGAACTGGAGCATGTTTAAAGACTCCAAAATAACTATTTTCATAAGCCTGTTTATCCGGAAAAATATCAAACAAGTTGTTGGCGCCTGCAATAAATTGAATTTTTGAGGTTATTTTATAAGAAACAGATAGGTCGCTAATAATTTTGCCCTTGTGTTTTTGAGAAATTCCAAAAGGAAAACCATCTCGGGTAACTTCTCCAAAATAAGTATTTCTTAGCAAAAAGTTTAATTTTTTAATATTATAGTTTAACCCAAGAGTTCCTTTATGTTTTGGAGAATTGGTTTCAATCAAACTTCTTTCTTGAGGCCCAAAATAAACATCTTCTTGTCCAATAAATGCTGTAGGAATATTATTTAATTGTGTTGCCACTTTATTTTCATTATAGTTGTATAATAATGAAATGTTTAAATTTCCTTCACCCAAATTCAAATCATAATCTGCAACCACATCAATACCGTTGGTAGAAGTATTGATGGCATTTGTGAAGAAACGACCAGTTTCTGCTCCGTAATTTGCAAATAAATCTCGAAGTTCTGGCACAGGATCTCCATACGGATCATTTCCTAAATTTCCGGTAAGTATTATTCTATTATCGATTTTAATTTGGTAGGCATCAACAGTAAAGTGTAATTTTTTTGTTGGGGAAAAAACAATTCCTACACTATAATTATTAGATGTTTCTTGTTTTAATTTAGGGATACCAAGTTGTTTGGCAATATCACTGTCGGTTCTAAAAATTCCGGAATTTAAAATTTCACCATCAACCACATCAGTAGCAATATTGTTAAAATATTGTTGCTGTAACGAAGGCGCTCTAAAACCTGTACTTAAAGAAGCGCGTACAAAAAAGTTGTTAGTAATTTTATATCTAGAAGATATTTTTCCATTAGCAGTGTTTCCAAAATCGGAATGATCTTCATAGCGACCGGCAATTCCCAATAAAAATTTATCTGTAATATCCGCTTCAACATCTGCGTAAATTGCAACGCTATTTCTGTCTTTATTCACTTCATTTAAAGGAGAAAATCCTGGAAAAGACTGGGCACCGCCGTTAATATAAGAAGATTCATCACCAGCATTGATTTCGTATTTTTCCAATCTGTATTCAGTCCCAAAAGCAATATTTAATCCGCTAAAAACGGTTTTAAAGGAACGAGAAACATCTGCATTCAACGTATTTTGTAAAAAAGAGTGATTTCCTGCATTAAATTTTGTTGGACTATTTACGCCCAAAGATGTATTATTTGTATTGGAAACATCATACTTAAATATATTTTGTCCATAGGTATTACTTACATCCAATTTCCAGTCGGAAAACTTAAATCTCAAACCAGAAATTAACGAAACATCAGTGATATCTGAATTTAATTTTGGTTGAAATCCAAATGGAAATAATTCTGAAACAACATTATAAGTTTCACTTGGCAAACGTCGAAAACCAAATCCTGTTCCATTTCTTTTATTAAAACCACCCGAAAGATACAATTCAACATTATCATTTAATGGAGCTGCAAAATTTAAAAAACCTTGAAAATTTTGTATTTTGGCATCTCCAACTTGGAAGTTAAAATCATCACGGGTAAGTCCAGCAGCAGCAATTAAATCGTTGTCAATTTGTGGTGCGTTTGGATTGCTGAAATCGTAGGCAAAATAATTGTCGTATGCTGATTGATCAAAAATAATTAAGTTGTGATTTTGAGAACGACTCGTTTTTTCTCTATTGTTAAATTCGGCTGTAACATTAATAAAACCGCCTTTTTCTCCTATTTTATGACCATAATTCAAATTAAGATTCGTTGTTTGTCCATCGTTACGAGAAGTTTGTCCATAAGTAGTGTTTACTTCTAAACCAGTGTTGTCTTTCAAAACCAAATTAATAACACCCGCAATGGCGTCTGAACCATATTGAGCCGCTGAACCATCTCTTAAAACCTCAATACGTTTTATTGCTGAAGCAGGAATTGAACTTAAATCGGTTCCAACTGAACCATTTCCTACAGTATTTTGGTAATTCACCAATGATGTTGTATGTCTTCTTTTGCCATTAACCAATACTAAAACTTGGTCTGGCCCCAACCCTCTTAATGAAGCAGGATCAATATGTTCCGTTCCATCTGAAGCCGATTGACGATTTGAATTAAAAGAAGGAATTAGATAAGTTAAGATATCATTTACGGATGTTTGTGGCGTAACGTTTTTTATTTTTGCCAAATTTACCACATCGACAGGAATAGCTGTTTCTAACTTACTTTTATTCGGATTTCGACTTCCAACGATAACAATTTCGTCAAATATGTTGTTTTCAACCTCCAATTGAATTTCAACTAGGTTGCCTTTAACTTCAATGGTTTTTGTTTCATAACCAACAAGTGAAACAATTAAAGTTGGTGAATTTGTTAAAGCTGTTAAAGAAAATTTTCCAAAAGCATTGCTTGTGGTGCCGTTATTGGTGCCTTTAACAAGAATAGCTGCGTTTTCTAAAGGGGCGCCTTCTTTACTGATGACCGTTCCTTTGATCTCTTGATTTTGCCCAAAAAACAAGGTTGATGTTAAGATAAAAACTGCGCTGATACTAATTTTTAGTTTTGTTTTCATTCGTTATTTTAGTATTTTTTTGTTAATTAAAAATAAAAAACCCTCTGCTTTTGGCGGAGGGTTTTTTGTATATTTTAATGATCTTAAACTATGCAATAGGCTACTCTGCGGATATTTTCCACATCATAATAGTCATATTGCACATTATTGAATTCATTTTTATTAATTTATTTTTAAGTTGCAAATCTTATAATATTTTTTGAAATAACAAAATAAAATGTTAAAAAAATAGAATTATTTTTTTAAACGTCCTGAAATATAGCTATTTATAAAATCTTCGCATCACTATTTAACTTTTATTCAGAAGTAAATAAATGGTCTTTTGTAATTTAACTCACTTTTTTTTAATAATATTCGCTTACTTTTTTGAAATAAAATATATTTGTAAAAAATAAAAAAATGAAAATACAATTATTACTTCTTTTTTCGCTGATTACTTTTAACTGTTTTTCACAAAATAACGTTTTGGTTTTTCAATCTGATTTTGGCACTAAAGATGGAGCTGTTGCTGCAATGAAAGGTGTTGCAATGAGCGTTTCAACTGAGATTAAAATATTTGATTTAACCCATGAAATTCCAGCTTATAATATTTGGGAAGCAGCTTATCGGTTGTCTCAAACTGCTCAATATTATCCTGAAGGAACTGTATTTGTTTCCGTTTGCGATCCTGGCGTTGGCACTTCAAGACATTCTGTAGTTTTATTAAGCAAATCAGGACATTATTTTGTGACACCTGACAATGGAACACTAACTTTAATTGCAGAACAATTGGGTATTCAAGAAATTCGTGAGATTGATGAAGTAAAAAATCGTAGAAATAATTCTAATGAATCCTATACTTTTCACGGGCGTGATGTATATGCTTTCACCGGCGCTCGTTTGGCTTCAAAAACCATCTCATTTGAAGAAGTGGGACCCAAATTACTTAATGAAGTTGTAATTATTCCATATCAAAAACCCGCATTTTTAAAGGGAGTTGTTGTAGGTGGAATTCCTATTTTGGATATTCAATATGGAAATATTTGGACAAATATCGACAAAAATATATTTGCAAATTTAAATTTAAAATCTGGGGATTTGGTTAATGTCCAAATTTTTAATGCTGATCAAATGGTATATGAAAGTCAAATACCTTTAGTGGAAACTTTCGGTCAAGCAGCGATTGGAGATGAAGTTTGTTATTTTAATAGTCTTTTAAATTTTGCAATCGCAGTTAATCAAGGTAATTTCTCCGAAAAACATAAGATTTATAGTGGCGCGGACTGGAGTATTAAAATCGGTAAATGACAGAATGTTAAGGTTTTTAAAAAATAATTAATTGATGAATCCATAAAAGAAAACAAACAAATTCTACCGAATTGCCTTTGACATAAAGCATAAAATTTGATTTAGTTTTAAGAACTTTTATACTTTAATTTTTAATTGAAATCTGCTGCTAAAAGGAGTAAAATAAACCAACTCCCAGCATTTGCTTTATTTGAATTTTAGGCCCCTCAGCAACCAATATTCCATCATTATTGATGTCTTTTTTATGTTTAACATCATCATCATATAAAAAATGGGATCCAACATTTGCTGTTACATGTTTGTTGATGGTTAAATCAAAATTCACTTCCCAGTTAACATCTACATTGCCATATCTGTTTAAATAATCGGAATATAAAATCAGTTTATTGCTCATTTTTATATTTTCCATCACCGCTGTTTTCCATTCACTGGAAATGTACGTTCCAACCTCAACCTTTAAATTTTCACCCTCAGTAACTAATATACCTTCATCATCATAAATAGCTGGCACAACACCAAAAGCACCTTCATTTGCAAGTACTTGATTGCAAACAAAAGTCATTTTGTTGGTGAGTGGCGAAAGGTAAACTTTAAGATCATTTTCCTTTGAAAAATATTCAGATCCCACACCTAAAAAATTATATGCGGGCGAAAAGAATTTTGATATTGGCTTGTTGACAACAGGATACTGATAACCATTAACAAACTGCGTTTTAAAATTGAATTTTGCAGAAGTGTACCAATTTGAATCGAGGTTTTCTCTATAGCCAAATGTTGAGTTTAGCTCAATTAAATCCTCAGTTTTTCGCAATTCACGACTTGCTTCTTTATTTAAACCATAGCTGGCTTTAAATTCATTTTGCCAAACAGTATGGTTATTTTTGTAATCTCTTTTGATAGTTGTTTTGGCGATTCCGGAAATTGAATTGTTGCCGCCGGCACTCCAGTTAACAAAGGAATTTTGTGTAAAAATCAACCTAAAGTTATTGATTTCCTCCCAATGGGTAATCGGCGGTAAATCGATGGCCAAGGTGTCTTTTGAAATGGAGGCTTTTGAACTGAAAGTGTAAAAAATTGTAAAAAAAAGGAAAAATTTTAATCGCATTTTGTTATAATATTAGGGGCTAGAAAACATTTCAGCAAAGAAACACAAAATAATTTTTTTATAAAAGTTTCAACAGGAATTCCTTGATTCTTTCTTTGGATAGATGAATGCTTTCAAACAATTCATCCACTTTTCCGTGTTCAATAAAATGATCCGGAATCCCTAAATGTTTAACTGTTTTATTATTATAATTATTGTTTGAGGCAAATTCCAATATCGAGCTTCCAAATCCGCCCATAATTGTGCCGTATTCAATAGTAACAATGGTTTTAAACTTTTTAAAAATTTGATGCAGCAAATCTTCATCCAAAGGTTTTACAAAACGCATATTGTAATGCGCCACTTTATTATTTGGAAATTCAGGTTGAAGTTCTATCATTTTATTTCCGATCGTACCAATACTTAGCACAGCAATTTCTGAACCTTGTGATATACATTCGCCTTTTCCAATTTCAATTTTGCTGAAAGGCTGTTTCCAATCAATTAAAAAACCGCGGCCTCTTGGATATCGAATTGCCAGAGGAAAGTTGATCCCCTTCTGGGCGGTGAACATGATATTGCGCAATTCAATTTCATTTAATGGCGCAAAAATCACTAAGTTTGGAATACACCGTAAATATGCCATGTCAAAAGCGCCGTGATGCGTCGCTCCGTCTTCGCCCACAATACCGGCACGATCTATACAAAAAATTACGGGCAGTTTTTGGATTGCAACATCGTGGATAATTTGGTCATAAGCTCTCTGCAAAAATGTGGAATAAATGGCACAAAAAGGAATCAATCCCTGCGTTGCCATTCCGGCAGCCAAAGTTACCGCATGCTGTTCAGCAATACCCACATCAAAAGCCCTTTCGGGCATTTCATCAATCATTAATTTTAGGGAACTTCCGGTTGGCATTGCAGGCGTAATTCCTACAATTTTAGGATTAATTTTTGCCAATTCAACAATGATCTCACCAAAAACATCCTGAAATTTTGGCGGTTGAAGCAAATTATTTTTGGCTGGTAATTCACCTGTTATTTTATCGAATTTTCCTGGTGCGTGGTAAGTTACCTGATCATTTTCTGCCTGTTGCAATCCTTTTCCTTTTGTAGTGATAATATGCAAAAATTTAGGGCCTTTAATCGATTTTAAGCGCTCTAATTCATTGGTAATTTCATCAATATTATGACCGTCTATCGGTCCGGAATAATTGAAATTCAACGCTTCAATAATGTTATTTTTCCTAACTTTTTTGCCAGCTTTTATATCTGTAAAATACTTTTTCAAAGCACCAACGCTTGGATCTATTCCCATGGCGTTGTCATTTAAAATAATCAGCAAATTAGCGTCCGTAACTCCTGCGTGGTTCAATCCTTCAAAAGCCATTCCGCTGGCAATGGAAGCATCTCCAATAACGGCAATATGCTGTTTTTGAAAATCGCCCTTCAATTTTGAGGCTAGCGCCATTCCCAATGCTGCCGAAATTGAGGTTGATGAATGTCCGGTTCCAAAAGCATCGTAAATACTTTCGTTTCGTTTTGGAAAACCTGAAATCCCACCCAATTGACGGTTTGTGTGAAAAATGTCCCTTCTGCCTGTTAAAATTTTATGTCCGTATGCCTGATGGCCAACATCCCAAATCAACAAATCATTTGGTGTATCAAACACATAATGCAATGCAATGGTCAATTCCACAACGCCTAAACTTGCGCCCAAATGCCCTTCTTTAGTTGCAACAATATCAATAATAAATTCACGCAGTTCTTTTGCAACTGTTTCCAATTGATTTTTGGCCAGCTTCCGCAGGTCTTTTGGATCATTTATATGTGCCAATAAATTTGTTTTCACCATTACAAAACTACGCTATTTAAATTGTTCAAGGAATTAATTATAATTACTTTTGATAAATGATGGATCCATTTGACGACACTTATTTTATGAAACGCGCTTTGCAAGAGGCTGAAATTGCTTTGAACAAAAATGAAGTTCCTATTGGTGCGGTCATCACCATGAACAACCAAATTATTGCCCGTGCCCATAATTTAACGGAAACTTTAAATGATGTAACCGCACATGCCGAAATGCAGGCCTTTACAGCCGCTGCGGATTTTTTAGGTGGAAAATATTTGAAAGAATGCACTTTGTATGTGACTTTAGAACCTTGTCAAATGTGTGCAGGTGCGAGTTATTGGACTCAAATTGGGCGAATTGTATATGGCGCTTCTGAAGAAAAAAGAGGCTTTTTGGTTATGAATACCACTTTACATCCAAAAACAATCGTTGTTGGTGGTGTTTTAGAGGAAGAATGCAGTAAGCTTTTAAAACGATTTTTTATTGAAAAACGCAATTTGAATTGATACCTAAAAATTTTTATCGCTTTTGCTCCGCTCTTCAAGGTCTTTTCTGAATTTATCAAAGGTAAAATCACTAAGGTTTTTGTTTTTATACCGATGGTAAATAAACAAAGGCATTAAGACAAAAGCAACCGTTAAAACGCCGAGTCCTATTACAATTTCCCCATTGGCATCACCTGCATTTTTAATATAATAACCTACGCCCAACATTCCTAAAGTAAGTATCAAAACAAAAATGATCACAAATTTCATCTTTTTATAATATAAATTATTGTGCGTAAAATTACAAAAAACCATACATTTAATGAACCTTTAATTTGAAAATATGTATCGATATTTTATCCTGTTTTTACTCTTATACTTATCTTGCAATGAACATAAACCAGAAGAGAAAGTGGAAATCCAAAAAAGTAAAAAAATCGTGATTGCGCATAGGGGCGCATCGGGATATTTGCCTGAACATACGTTGCCCGCAAAAGCAATGGCTTATGCTATGGGCGCTGATTTTTTAGAGCAGGATGTTGTTTTAAGCAAAGACGATGTTCCCATTGTGATTCACGATATTCATTTGGAAACGGTTACCGATGTTGCTCAAAAGTTTCCGAAGAGAAAACGAAATGACGAAAAATATTATGTGATTGATTTCACCTTTGAGGAACTGAAACAATTAAATGTTTCGGAAAGATTTGATTTCGCAACCAATAAAGCTGTTTTTCCAAACCGGTTTCCTGTATTTACGGCAACATTTAAACTGCATTCGTTGCAGGAAGAAATTGAATTAATTCAGGGTTTGAATAAAAGCACAGGGAAAAATATGGGCATTTATCCCGAAATTAAGGAACCGGAATTTCATCAAAAAGAAGGCAAGGATATTTCTAAAATTGTACTGGAAGTTTTAAATGATTATGGATACAAAACCAAAAAAGACAATTGTATTTTGCAGTGTTTTGATGCCAAAGAGTTAAAAAGAATAAGAAATGAATTCAAAAGCGAACTTTTTTTGGTGCAATTGATGGAATTTGGAGAAGATGAAAAAATAGAAGAAATTTCAAAATATGCAGATGGAATAGGCCCTTGGTACCAACAAATTATTAAAGGAAAAGATAAAAGCGGGAAATGGCAAATTTCTGATTTGGTTTCCGACGCGCATAAATATAATTTAAAAGTTCACGCTTATACTTTTAGAGCAGATCAATTGAATGATTTTGAAACTTTTGAAGAATTGTTACAAGTTGCTTTGTATGAAGCAAAAGTTGATGGCGTTTTTACTGATTTTCCAGATAAAGCAGTTGCCTTTATTAATAAAATGGACTAAGAAGTCACATCAATTAATTTTCTTCGGTATGCGGTAAGCAATCGCGATTTGGAGATAAATCCGTAGTATTTTTCGTCTTTAAGCACTACCAAATTCCAGGCGCCACACCTTTTAAACTTGTTCAAAATATCTTCGGCAGAGTCTTTTTCATAA
>CAMDPE010000081.1 GCA_945903795.1 Lutibacter flavus
GCTGACGGAATTTGATTTATTATTTCAATCTCAGGTTCATTATTAATTTCAGAAACAGCGCCAATTGGCAGCTCTATAAAAAATGTTGTTCCATTTTGTCCGAATAATTCTTCATTTCTAAAAGCCTTTATGCTTCCATCGTGCAATTCAACCAATTCTTTCACCAAAGCCAATCCAATACCGGTGCCTTCGTACAAGCGGGTATCCGAATTGTCGGCCTGATAAAATCGGTCAAAAATATTAGGAATGCTCTCTTTTTCAATACCAATGCCGTTATCGCAAATACAAATGGATAGAAAGTCTTTACTTTTTCTTTGGATTGTTAAGGTAATTTCTCCGTTTTGGGGCGTGAATTTCAATGCATTTGATACAATATTCATGATAATTTTTTCCATCTTTTCATCATCAAAAACAACTTGAATATCTGTTTCATCAGAAACAAAATTCAGGGAAATATGTCTTTTTTCTGAAAATGATTCTATGGAAAAAAATAAATTTTTAAGATATAATACCATGTTTTGCTGCGACAGTTTCAAGTTCATTTTTCCTGCTTCCAATTTGGTAATGTCCAACAATTCATTGATCAGTTTTAGAAGTGTTTTTGCATTTTGCTCAATGCCTTCAGCTTGTTTTTTAATATGATTTGTAGGCAATGCTTCCATTAAATTTTCGGCATAACCGCTAATTAATGTTAAAGGCGTTCTAAATTCATGAGAAATATTGGCGAAAAATCGCGATTTCAATTGGTCTAAAACCTTCAAAGTATTGTACTCTTTTTGTTCCAGTTCAAGTTTATTTTTTAACGTAATCCTTTTCATTTCATATTTTCTGATAAAAAAGAAAAGCAACAAAAAAAGCAACATATAAAAAGTTACTGCCCACCAGGTTGCAGACCAATGTGGCAAAACCTTAAAGGGAATGGAAATTCCTTCTTCATTCCAAACCCCGTCATTGTTGCTGCCTTTAACTTTTAAGATATAATTGCCCGAAGGTAAATGGGTAAATGTCGCAGTTCTTGAATTGTCAATATAAATCCAATTTTCATTAAAATTTTCAAGTTTATAGGCAAATTTATTCTTGGCTGGAGATGAAAAATCAAGTGCAGCAAATTCAAATATAATGATTTCGTCACGTGGTGTAAAAGTGATGTTTTCGTTTTTATTAATGGGTATTTCTTTGCTTTCTGTAATCTCATTCTTTTTTTTGCTATGGCTGTAAACTTTTAATCCGGTGATGCCCAAAAAAGGTTGAAACGGATTGTCGCTAATTTGATCGGGAAAGAAATAATTTAAACCATTAATTCCCCCAAAAAACAATTCCCCTTTTGAACCTTTAAAAACAGCACCCGTATTAAACTCATTGCTTTGCAAGCCATCTTCTACATCATAATTTCTGAATTTTTTTGTTTTTATATTGTATTTGGAAATTCCTTTATTGGTGCTTAACCATAAATTATCCTGAGAATCAGAAGTAATTCCATAAATTACATTGTTTGGCAATCCTTCTTTTTGGGTGAAATGTGTAAAAGATTGTTTGTTAATATCAAATAAATTTAACCCGCTCGAAGTTCCAATCCATAAAAATCCATCAGGATTTACAGGATCAGGAAAAACGGCATTTACCTGATTGTTGCTTAAGCTATTAGATTTTTTGGGATTGTTTTGATAACCGTAAAAAACTTCTTTGTTTTTATCAAAAATCGACAATCCGTTTTTGGTGCCCAACCACAATTGGTTTTTGTTGTCTTCATAAATAAAACAACGTTTTGTGGTGCTGTTCATCGGATTGTTATGGAGTTTAAAATGTTTAAAAACACCTTTTTGCCTATCTGTCATTTTACTCAGGAAGTTTTCTGTAACAATCCAAATAATCCCATTTTTGTCTTCAAATATTGAATTTACATTGCTAAGCGGCAATCCATTCGGATTGTTGCGGTCATATTTAAGTTGCTTTGCCGTTTCTGTTTTCGTATTGTAGACAAACAAACCTTCCGTTGAGCCAAACCACAAATTGCCGTCTGTGGATTTAATCATTGACCAAACGCTTGTGTTGCCAAAGGCGTTCAGTTTTGTGGAACTTGTTTCAAAACTTTTAAGTTCGCCGGTTTTCCTATCCCAACGATAAAGGACTTCTGCGCTAATCCAAACATAACGTTCACTTTCTTCTAAAATAGCCCGAATACTAAAACCTGTTACCCTTGAATTGGTTGTCGCTTTTCGTTTTAACAGCCCAAACCTATTGGCTTTTGAATCGTAATAATCAATACCCATTCCGCTGGTGCCAATCCATAAAATATTTGTTCGGTCTAAAAACAAACTTGAAATACTGTTATAACTAATTGATTCAGGATTTAACGGGTCGTTTTTAACCGACTCATATTTTAATGTTTTTGTATCAAAACGCATCAACTCACCTGGAGTTGCCAGCCATAAAACACCTTGCTTGTCTTGGGTAATTGCATTAATTTCTCCCCATCCATATCTAAAAACACTCAAGTGATGCGGAAATACTTTGAAAGAATTGTTAACCGTATTAAATTTAACCAATCCTGTACGTGTACCTAGCCACAGGTAATTTTTATTGGCTTTACTGATAGCGGAAACGGAAAAATCAGCCTCACCAGCAAGGGCATTTGGGTGTTTTATATCAAAATAGAAAGAAGAAATCGCTGCAGTTTTGGGATCCATTCGGTTCAATCCTTTGTCGGTGCCAATCCAAATGATTCCTGCATCATCAACAACTATTTTTTTGATAATGTTGCTGCAGAGATTGTATTTGCCCGAAGAATCATTGTGGTACTGTTGTATATTGGTTAAATCATACTGCTGGTTCAAAAAAGGAATTTTAAAAATACCGCTGCCAATTGTTCCTATCCAAATATCACCCATTTTATCTTGGGCTATCGTATTAATTCCGTCGGAATTTTTACTTTTCGAATTGTTTACAGGAAGTAAAATTCTTTGGAACGATTGAGAAACAGCATTGTAAACATTAACGATTCCGTTTTCAGTGCCAACCCACAATTTACCATTACTGTCCGTAAACAATGTACTGATGTAATTTGATGAAATTGAATTTGGATTATTAGGCTCATTTTGATAAACTTTAAATTGATAACCGTCATATTTATTTAAGCCGTCTTTGGTTCCAAACCACATAAAACCTTCCTTGTCCTGTGCTATTGCTAAAACCAAATTTTGAGACAAACCATTATTGTTTGACAAATGTTTAAATCGGATATCTTGGGCAAGGCTTTTAAATGGAAATAAAATCCACAGCAATAAAAATAAAACGAAATATTTAACCATTTGATTCATCTTTCCTGTTTACTATTATTACAGATAAATTTTAATATGAATCGATTTGAGGCAGTAATTAATAATTAAATTATAACATTCATTATTAATTTAAATACGATTTTAATAAGTGTTTAAAAAATATATTATTCTTTGTTAAAGGGGCTTACAATTTGTAATAACATCATTATCAATCACTCAGTTCGGCCAAATATAAAAAATTTAATGATAAGTTTTACAGATATGCTATTTTTATAATTTTTCAAAAAATAAGATGCAATGAATAGTTGGTTTTGCCGATTTAAAATAAATATTGTTTTTTATAATTCATAATTAAAGCTATTCTAACACGCCATTTTTGTGTTAAAAAATCATCTTTTTTTACATTTTTTTAACTTATCTTTATGTTTAAAAGAGTATAATTGCATATGCTAAAAAAAATATTATATACGGTTTTATTTTTATATTCAATTCTGGGTTTTTCCCAGGAAATTAAAAATACTGACGCTCCGAAAAAGAGTTTAATTTTGGTAACATTAAGAGGCCAGGTAATTGACAATTCAAGTAAGTTACCTTTAGTTGGTGCACATTTATTCAACCTAAATTCAGTAATTGGAACAATTTCTAATGATGAAGGAATGTTTGAACTTGCGACAGCTGTAAATGATACTATTTATGTTTCTTATTTAGGATTTCAATCTATAAAATTAAAAATCACCAACGATTTGCTAAAAGGAAATGAATTGGTGATTGAGTTATATGAAAGAACGGAAGCGATGTCCGAAATTGTGGTGAGCTCCCATAAACTTATTGGTGTTTTGGAAATAGATGCCAAAAATGTTCCGAAAGATAAATATTCACGCATTCATATTAATGGTGTGCCACAAACTTATGAAGTTGGCACAAGACAACGCAAAGAGTTTAATTCGCCTATTGATGCGCTATTTAGACCAATTGATTATGTGTACAATATGTTCGGGAAAAGTCCAAATCAATTAAAAAAATTAAAGAAGTTGAAAGATGATGACAATCTTCGAAATATGCTGGATACGAATAATAGGGAATTGTTGATGGAATATTTAGGGATGACGGCCGAAGAATTAAACGAGTTGTTAAATGAATGCAACTATTCCGATTATTTTATAAAATCTGCCAGCGACTTGCAACTTATTGAAGCTGTGCTGCTTTGTTATGAAAATCATAAAGCCTTTAAAAAAGGAAGTACTATTAAAGAAAATTAGACTCACCCAAAAAAATAATTTAAATTATATCTAGCTTTAATAAAAATAAACTCCGTTTCCATTAGCGAGCTCCCTTTCCTTCGGAAAGGGTTGCGGATAGCATTTACTGAGCTATCAATTCATCCAATAACTTTCTTATTTTATTGCTGTTCCAATCTGCTGAACCCGTTTTTGCAATCAGAATATTCCCTTTTTTATCAATTAAATAGGTTGCGGGAATGCTGTTTGTTTTGGTAAAACTATTTGGCGGTGAGCTCACTGTATTGTAAACTGGCAAGTTATAGCTGTTTTTATTAAAAAATCCTTCAACGATTGGCCAATCTTCATTGGTTACAAATACAAAAGCAACTTTATCTTTATAATCATCATATAATTTTTGAATCATTGGCATTTCTGCTCGGCACGGCGGACACCAGGTTGCCCAAAAGTTCACAAAAATAACTTTATTCTCAAGTTCATTAAAACTGATACTTTCTGCATTTAACCCTTTTAAATCCCAATTATAGGAACTTAGTTTTTCACTTTTTTCCACTTCTTTTACGGAAGGCGCAAAAGCAATCTGACGCATAAACCATTCTCTTGAAGGCGGATATAACAATACCCCTATGGCAATGACAAAAACAATGTTTGAAATGGATTTTTTATTTAGTTTGAAATTCATAATTTTCTATTTTATGTTTAGTTGAAATACTTACGATTACCTTACAGTACAACATAAAAAAAACCTTTGAAATTCAAAGGCTTTTATTCTATAAAATTTGTAACTACCCAATTATATAGATAATTACTTATTTAGTTTTCCCAATATTTCAGCAACTTTTTCTCCTATTTTAGCTGGAGATTCCACCACGTGAATACCGTTTTCTCTTAAAATTTCCATTTTAGCTTGGGCAGTATCATCTTTACCGCCAACAATAGCACCAGCGTGTCCCATTGTTCTTCCTTTTGGAGCAGTTTGTCCTGCAATAAAGCCAACTACTGGTTTTTTATTTCCGGTTGCTTTTACCCAACGGGCAGCTTCAGCCTCTAACTGACCTCCTATTTCACCAATCATTACAATAAGTTCAGTTTCAGGATCGTTCATTAACAATTCTACCGCTTCTTTTGTGGTAGTTCCAATAATTGGATCTCCACCAATTCCAATGGCTGTTGTAATTCCATACCCTTTTTTAACTACTTGATCAGCAGCTTCATAAGTTAATGTTCCCGATTTAGATACAATACCCACATTTCCTTTTTTGAAAATAAAACCTGGCATAATGCCAACTTTTGCTTCGCCTGGGGTTATAACGCCGGGACAATTAGGTCCAACCAATCGGCAATCTTTATTATCAATATAAGCTTTCACTTTTACCATATCAGCAACAGGAATTCCTTCTGTAATACAAATAATAACTTTAATTCCTGCAGCGGCAGCTTCCATAATCGCATCTGCGGCAAATGCCGGCGGAACAAAAATTATTGAAGTATCAGCTTTCACCTGATCAACAGCATCTTGTACGGTATTAAAAACGGGCTTATCTAAGTGAGAAGTCCCTCCTTTTCCCGGAGTTACGCCACCAACAACATTTGTTCCATATTCAATCATTTGGGTTGCGTGAAAAGTGCCTTCACTTCCAGTAAATCCTTGTACAATTATTTTTGAATCTTTATTGACTAAAACGCTCATTGAAGTATATTTTGAATTAAAGTATTTATTGTGTTACAAAAGTAATTTTTTCTACACTGAGAACAGGAGATTTTATCACTTTTTTTGGTTTTTTATCATTTGTTTTATTTCGGCCATTTCTTTCAATTTCATTCTTGATTCCTCTACGGGAGTTCCAAAATAACTGATACCTCCTTTTATCGATTTTGTAACGCCTGTTTGTCCGAGAACAACAGCGCCTTCTCCAATAGTTATGCCACTAGTTGTGCCCACTTGTCCCCACAAAGTAACATTATTTTCAATGATAACACAGCCTGCAATTCCAGTTTGTGAAGCAATTAAACAATTTTCTCCAATAACGGTATCGTGACCAACCTGAACTTGATTGTCAATTTTTGTTCCTTTTTTAATGGTCGTATTGGCAGAAACGCCTCTATCAATGGTGCAAAGCGCACCTATATCAACATTGTCTTCAATTAATACGCTTCCTCCAGAAATTAATTTATCATAACCGGTTGGACGTTTTTTATAATAAAAAGCATCGGCGCCCAAAACAGTTCCTGCGTGAATGGTGACATTATTTCCTAAAACACAATTATCGTAAATGGTTACATTTGGATGTATGAGGCAATTGGCGCCAATCTTAACGTTATTGCCAATAAATACATTTGGTTGAATTACTGTATTTTCTCCAATGATGGCTGATTCGGAAATAGCCGAATTGACTGCTTTAAACGGATTAAAATATTTGGTCAGCTTGTTGAAATCTGCAAAAGGATCTTCTGAAATTAACAATGCTTTTCCTTCCGGACATTCAACTTCTTTGTTGATCAAAATAACAGTTGCTTTTGAATGCAGCGCTTTGTCGTAATATTTTGGATGGTCCACAAAAACAATATCGCCTTCTTCAACTACGTGGATTTCATTAAAACCTAAAATTGGATAATCAGCAGGTCCTACAAAATTTGCCTCAATTATATCCGCAATTTCTTTCAATTTATATTTACGGGGAAGTTTCATACAATTTATTCTTTAACGCGTTCTAAATAAGCTCCTTTTGCGGTATCAACTTTAATTTTATCGCCTTCATTGATGAACAAAGGAACATTAATAACAGCGCCCGTTTCAACAGTTGCAGGTTTTGTTGCATTTGTTGCTGTATTTCCTTTTACGCCTTGTTCTGTATGGGTTACTTCTAAAACAACACTCATTGGCATATCAACAGACAAAGGTAAATTGTCTTCGGTATTGATAATAATGGTTACAATTTCGCCTTCTTTTAACAATTCAGGAGCGTCTAATATATCTTTTTGTAAGGTAATTTGATTATAATCTTCCGTATTCATAAAATGAAATGAATCACCTTCCGGATACAAAAATTGAAATTTTTGGGTTTCAACCCTAATGTCTTCTATTTTTCTTCCGGCAGGAAATGTGTTGTCCAAAACCTTTCCAGAAGACAGACTTTTTAATTTTGTACGCACAAAAGCCGGACCTTTTCCTGGTTTTACGTGTAAAAATTCAATTACTTTAAAAATATCATTATTGTATCTAATACACAATCCGTTTCTAATATCCGATGTTGTTGCCATTTATTTTATTTCGTTTAATTATTTAAATGAGCTATATAAATAAGCTCAGAGTGAATGTTTTAACTTTTATTTTTTTTACTGCTAATTTTAACTTCCTGTATAACCTTTCATAATTCCTCGTTGTGAGTTTTTAATGAAAAGTATAATTTGATCTCTTTCTTTGGTTGCTTCCATTTCGGCTTCAATCTTTTCCAAAGCTTGTGTGGTATTGTAATTTTTTTGGTATAAGATTCTAAAGATATCCTGAATTTCTCTAATTTTTTCGGTTGCAAATCCTCTTCTTCTTAATCCTATAGAATTAATGCCGATGAATGATAATGGTTCTTTTCCTGCTTTAGAAAATGGAGGAACATCTTTTCTTACTAAAGAACCGCCTGAAACCATAGCATGCTCTCCAATATGAATAAACTGATGTACTGCCACCAAACCGCTTAAAATTGCATAATCGCCAATTGTTACGTGTCCGGCAATAATAGATCCGTTTGCCAAAATACAATTATTGCCAATAATGCAATCATGGGCAACATGCGTAGTTGCCATAATTAAACAATTGTCGCCTATTTTTGTATGTCCGAGTGCTTTTGTGCCCCTGTTTACGGTGACACATTCCCTAATTGTGGTATTATCTCCAATAATTGCTAAAGAATCCTCGCCGTCAAATTTTAAATCCTGTGGAATTGCGGAAATAACGGCTCCTGGGAAAATTCTGCAATTTTTACCAATTCTGGCACCTTCCATGATAGTTACATTAGAGCCAATCCAAGTTCCTGATCCAATAATAACATTGTTGTGAATGGTGGTGAAAGGCTCTACAACTACATTTGTTGCAATTTTAGCCTGCGGATGAATATATGCTAATGGTTGATTCATTATTCTGTTGGTTTTCTGGCAATTTGTGCCATTAATACTGCTTCAACCACAAGTTTTCCATTTGCGTAGCCATAGGCTTGCATATGACAGATTCCTCTTCTTATAGGTGAAATTAATTCCGCACTAAAAATTAAAGTATCTCCTGGAAGCACTTTTTGTTTAAACTTAACATTATCCATTTTCATAAAATAGGTTAAGTAGTTTTCTGGATCGGGAACGGTGCTTAAAACCAAAACGCCGCCACATTGCGCCATCGCTTCAACTTGTAAAACACCAGGCATTACTGGTGCTCCAGGAAAATGACCGATAAAAAAAGATTCATTCATGGTGACATTTTTCATCCCAACCACGTGCCTGTCAGATAACTCCAAAATTCTGTCAATCAATAAAAAAGGCGGTCTGTGAGGAAGAATACTCATAATTTTATGAATATCCATTAAAGGCGGCTGATTTAAATCGAATTTAGGAACACAATTTCTTTTTTCCAGTTTAATAATTTTTTGAAGTTTTTTAGCAAAAAAAGTATTCACTAAATGACCTGGTTTGTTCGCAATTACTTTTCCCCTAATTCTGCAGCCAACCAAAGCCAAATCACCAATTACATCCAACAATTTATGCCTAGCCGCTTCATTGGCCCATCGCAAAGTAAGGTTATCTAATATGCCGTTTGGTTTAACTGTTAATGTTTCTTTATTGAAAGCTTTTTTTAATTTATTCATTGTTTCATCAGATATTTCTTTATCTACATAAACAATGGCATTGTTTAAATCGCCGCCTTTAATTAAGTTATTGTCCAATAAAGTTTCCAATTCATGAAGAAAACTGAATGTTCTGGCATTTGCAATTTCGGTTTTAAATTCGGAAAGGGAATTCAATGTAGCGTTTTGGGTTCCTAAAACTTTGGTGCCAAAATCTACCATAGCCGTTATTTGATAATTGTCGCAAGGCATTAAAATAATCTCACTGCCAGTTTCTTCATCTCTATATGAAATGATTTCTTTCACAATAAATTCATCTCTTTCCGCATCTTGTTCCAGAATTTCAGCTTTTTCAAGGGCTTCCACAAAATGTTTGGAAGATCCGTCCATAATTGGAGGTTCAGGAGCATTTATTTCAATAATAATATTATCAATATCTAAAGCAACAACTGCTGCCAAAACATGTTCAGAAGTATTTACAAATACGCCATGTTTTTCAAGATTAGTACCTCTTTGAGTATTTATCACATATTCTGCACTTGCCTCAATAACTGGTTCACCCTCTAAATCCTTTCTCACAAAAACATAGCCATGGTTTATTGGTGCAGGCTTAAAAGTTAAGGTCACTTTATTGCCTGTATGCAAACCAACACCTGAAAGTGTTACCTCATTTTTGATTGTTTTTTGTTTATTCCTCATTTTTCTCTTTTAAAGCTTTAATATCTTTTTCTAATGCATTAATAGTTGCAACTAATTCAGGTAATTTTTTAAAATAGACATAAGATTTATTAAAATCGGAATATCCCATTGCGGGAGATCCTTGAATTATCTCATTGTCCTTAATATTTCTGCCTACACCTGCCTGCGCCTGTATCCTAACATTATTTCCTATAGTGATATGACCAACAATGCCCACTTGTCCGCCAATCATACAATTTTCTCCAATTTTTGTCGAACCCGCTACACCGGTTTGTGCTGCAATTACGGTGTTTTCTCCAATTTCAACATTGTGCGCTATCTGAATTTGGTTATCCAATTTTACGCCTTTTCTAATTATCGTTGAACCCAATGTTGCCCTGTCAATAGTTGTTGCGGCCCCAATATCAACGTTATCTTCAATAATAACATTTCCTATTTGAGGTATTTTATTAAATACACCTTCCGCACTTGGTGCAAATCCAAATCCGTCTGAACCTAAAATTACCCCGGCATGAAAAGTGCAATTTGAGCCTATTATTGTGTCGGAATAAATTTTACAACCTGCATGAATAATTGAATTATCGCCTATTTTAACATTTTCACCAATATAAACATTGGGGTAAATTGTAACATTGTTACCAATTAAAACTCGGGAACTGATATAAGAAAACGCGCCTAAATATAAATTAGTGCCAATAATTGCCGATTCATCGATATAAGATGGCTTTTCTATTCCCGATTTCACTGATTTAGCTTTGGCATAAAACTCTAACAATGTTGAAAAAGCCTGATAAGCATCCTCTACCTTTATGAGTGTTGTTTCAATTTCTTTTTCAGGTAAAAAGTCTTTATTCACAATCACAATGGAGGCTTTTGTTGAATAAATATAAGGGGTGTATTTTGGATTTGAAAGAAATGTTAGTGATCCATCTTCTCCTTCTTCTATTTTGGAAAGACTAAATACTTCGATGTTTTCATTTCCGAAGATTTCTCCATCTAAAATTTCTGCTATTTGAATTGCTGTAAATTTCATGTTATGCAAAAGTAAAAAAAAAGTTCAACTCTACCTATTTCTTTGGGTAGCACATGTAGTACTTATAAACCGGATTTGACAGAGCCTGTATATTTAAATGGTCAGAAGCCTCAGTAACATCTTTTAAGCTTCCGTTTTTGTATATTATTTGGATATTATTTTTTGTTGAATCGTAAGCCTGATTGCAAATTTCTCCGTGATACACGAAATAATCCAGCTCCTCATCAGTATATTTTAACTTTTCTTTCACCTGTTGCTTTATCGTTAATAATTGGCTTTCGGTAAAGGGTTCATTTTGAAGCACAACTTTTGGCAACCTTCTGTTAATTAAACTTTTAGATAATTTTGAAAGTATTTTATCATCATTGGAAATCCAGTCTTTTATGGCAGCCAAAATATCATAATCATCCAATTTTGAAAATGATTTTAAGTTTTCAGCTGTAAAATTATCTTCATAAATGGGTTGTTTTAAAAAAATGGATAACATTTTTGTTGCAGGTAATTCTATTCCCATTAAAGAAAGTTCTTTAGCCCGTTTTAATATTTTTTCCAATAATTTTTCAGCCACAAGCGCTGTTTTATGCAAATAAACCTGCCAATACATAATTCTGCGGGAAACAATAAAACTTTCTACACTATAAATACCCTTTTCTTCCACCACCAAATTGTCATTTTTTACATCAAGCATCGTAATTAAACGTTCAGAATTTATGGTGCCTTCTGCAACGCCCGTATAAAAACTGTCTCGCTTTAAATAATCTAATCTGTCCATATCCAACTGACTGGAAATAAGTTGGTGCAAAAATTTACGGTGATAATTTCCTTTAAATATTTCTATCGCCAATGAAAGTTGCCCTTTAAACTCCTCATTTAAAGCTTCCATAAATAATAAGGATATATTTTCGTGCGAAATACCAGTAACAAATTGGCCCTCTAATGCATGAGAAAATGGTCCGTGACCAATATCGTGCAACAAAATTGCAATATAAACAGCCGTTGCTTCTTCCTCAGAAATTGGAACGCCCTTAAATTTTAATATTCTAATTGCTTTCTGCATTAAATGAACGCTTCCGATAGCATGATGAAATCTTGTGTGGTGAGCACCAGGATAAACTAAGTATGACAATCCCATTT
>CAMDPE010000082.1 GCA_945903795.1 Lutibacter flavus
ATGTAAAACAAGCTTATGACGCCGCATTAGGCATTGAGATTTTTCATAATTTTACCTTGGTGCACGATGATATTATGGACAGCGCTCCAATAAGACGTGGCTTTGAAACGGTTCATAAAAAATGGGGTGTAAATACGGGCATTTTGTCGGGAGACGCCATGATGATTGTGGCTTATCAAAGTTTTGAAAATTATGAACCCGTTGTTTATAAAAAATTGATGAAGCTATTTAGTAAAACTGCTTTAGAAGTATGCGAAGGACAGCAATTGGATATTGATTTTGAAACCAGAGATGATGTTACCATTGATGAATATATACAAATGATCACTTATAAAACTTCGGTATTAGTGGCAGCAGCTATGAAAATGGGCGCTATTATAGCGGAAGTTGAAGCTTTTGAAACTGAACTTATTTATGATTTCGGATTGAATATTGGAATTGCCTTTCAATTGCAGGACGATTATTTAGATACTTTTGGTGATGAAGCGCAATTTGGAAAACAAATAGGAGGGGATATTTCAGAAAATAAAAAGACATTTTTGTATTTGAAAGCCATTGAAGTTTGTGAGAATATTGATAAAGACAAATTGAGGATTTTATACAAATCAACCTCCAATAGTGAGCATAAAATAAATGAAGTGACTCAAATTTTTAAAAATAACAACATCCCCGAAATTACAGTTCAGGAAATTGAAAGTTATACAAATAAGGCTTTTGAATTTTTAGATAAATTGTCGATTTCCGATCAAAAGAAGGTCGTTCTTAAAAATTTCGGAAGAAGTTTAATGAATCGTACTATATAATGTTGCCAGAACAAAATGCTTTGGAATTATTGCAAAAAGTTGAAGTTGATAATTTATACCAAAATTTAATCAATCAACTAAATAAAGATTTCCAACTATCAAACTTGAATGAAAAAGTTGAGTTGTTAATAACCCCAATGCAGTTAAAAGAGACATTGAGTAAAATAATACTTCATTTAATCACAAATAGATATGATGATTATTTAAACTTTTTATATCGTGTGGATGTCCCTGAAAAAGAGTTGTTAAAAATAGAAAATGATAATTTAATGAATGTTATTGAGCAGATAACTTTTCTAATTTTAAAAAGAGAATATCAAAAAGTTTGGTTTAAAAATAAACTCTAAAAACTGGATTTAAGGCTGAAGAGTTTGTTATATTTCTTAACTTATCATATAAAACATCATAACGTAAACCCATAGAGATATTTCCTGTGACGTATTCAATACCAAAATACAACGCTTTTTGCCATTGGGATTGGTCTATATCATAGGAATAATTTTGATTAATTTTTAAATTTTCATATTCAGTTGATATTTGCATTTGACTAATTGGTTTATAAAAAGCCAAAATACTTCCGCCATAAAGATTGGTAGTAATATTCACCGTCGATTTGTTGTTAAGATAAACATAAGTAACACCAAAGCCAGCACTAAATTGATCAGAGAAATCATAAATGGCACTTGGAGATATTGCAAACGTTGAGTAATTGCTACCCAATCCTATATTAACTCCGCCTCCAAAACGCACATTATCAAAAAAACGGGGTTCCGCTAAATCGGAGTTTTGACCAGATAAATTTTGATTTATTAAAACAATTAATAATATTAACGTTAAGGTTTTGTGCATTTTAACTTTTTTGCGCTAAGGTAATTATTTTTCAAGAATTATTTTTGTGATATAAACATTGTACATAAAATAAATAAGTATTATTTTTGCGAACCAGTTTTAGGTCCCATAGCTCAGCTGGTTAGAGTACCTGACTCATAATCAGGGTGTCCTTGGTTCGAGCCCAAGTGGGACCACATAAAACAGAAAAAGCTTTTCATTATTGAAAAGCTTTTTTTATGCCAATAATGTGAGAAGTTTATCCCAAGCTTGCCTTTTCTGCTCACTAAGTTTCAAGGAGTCATAAAATATGATTAGCCATTTCTTTGCGAAAGTTTCTTTTGTCGAATTTAAACTTCAATTTGTTCCTTATTTAGATTTCATTTCAAATAATCAATTTTTATAAAAATAAATTAATATAGAAATCGTTATATAGTTGTAAAGTTATTGTCTAGAGGTTTTATTCTATATTGTGTCTAGAATTTTTTGATACAAATGGATTAATCTTTTAAAAGTATCGCTAAAAATATATGTGAATTATACAATTATTGTCCAAAGTTGTGCAACACATTTAAGCTTTTAAGGCAGTAAATTCGTGTTTCTATATTAATTTAATGATGATTATAATTAATTTAAAATTTATAAAGATGAGGTTAAAAAAAAATTATTTTTTGGCAGTTGCGGTAATGCTTTTTATGCTAGGTTTTCAAAGTTGTGAAAGTGATGATGAAGGTAATACTGCCAGAGTTCAACTAAAATTAGTTGATGCTCCTGGAGATTACTTGGAAGTTAATGTTGAAATTGCGGACATTCAATATAATAGCAGCGACAACGAATCTGGATGGGTGAGTTTTGGAAAACCGGAAGATTATCCCATCAATGTTGATTTAACAACGCTTATTGCGGGGAATAGCCTCTTGTTGGCAGATCAAATTATGCCTTCAGGAATGCTAAAGCAAATTAGATTGGTTTTGGGAGACGGCAACACCCTAAAAATCGAAGGCCAAGAATCCATGATGTCTCTTAATACACCAAGCGCCATGCAATCTGGTTTAAAATTAAATATGAATACCACTTTGAATGCTGGTTTTACCTATATATTTATACTTGACTGGGATGTTCAAAAATCTGTTCTGATGGCTGGTGGTTCTGGAATGTATAATTTAAAACCGGTAATTAGGTTAAGTGCAGAGGTGAATTCAGGATCTATTGAAGGCAATGTATCAGGAGAATTTTTAGTGAATGGATTAAGTGTTTTTACTGATTTAGAGAATTTGCCTGTCCAGGTTTATTCAGCGTCCGGTGTTTATGTTACAGAAACCATCACAAATGCAGACGGTGATTTTTTAATTCAGGGACTTGCCGCAGGCGACTATAAATTGAAAATAGTCAATCAACAAGTATACAATGATTATGAGTCCGCTTTAATTAAAGTAACTGCTGGAACAATTATTAAAATTGATCCAATAATTTTCATGATTCCAACACTTTGAAACAGATAATTTGTATTTTCTAATACTTTATTAATAAATGCATTACACTAACCGGCCAAACCAATTGGGCAGGTTTTTTGTTATTTTTTAATTCGGCTAATTATTCTTTTACATAATTAATCCATTTATGAGACATATTAGACGTTTTGCTTATTAATTTCAATTTTTTATGGTGATTAAACATTATAAATATATATTTGGCCTTGATGTGGAATAGAGCGATAACAGTTGTATTAAGTCATTATAATTATGTCACAACAGGAAATTTTTAGGCAGTCAAAATGTTTACATATACCTAAACTACTTAATATTAAAATAGATAAAATAAAGGTTTTAGGCAATCGTATTATGTAATAAAGTTAGATAGCTAGCGTTTAGAACAGAACAGTTCATAAAAATAATTAATATATTAGCATATATTTAATTAAATTTGCAGCATATTCAACCCCAAAATGAATAGAAAAAAAGTTAAAATATTATTAGTGAGTTTTTGTTTTATGCTATTTAGTTTAGTGGCATATTCTGAAATTGGGCCGCCCGAACCTGAGTATGGAAACAATCCTCCTCCTCCTATGGGTCTGCCAATTGACGGCGGTTTGTCACTTTTATTGGCTTCCGGTGTTGCTTATGGAATTTACTCGTTAAAAAGAAAAAAATAACTATTTCTCCAACAAGCGGGCTACGTATTTGCCAATTACATCAAACTCTACATTAACAACAGTTCCTTTTTTAAAAGTATGAAAATTCGTAAATTCATAGGTATAAGGAATAATTGCCACAGAAAAACTATTTTTTTTGGAATTTACCACCGTTAAACTCACTCCGTTTATAGTAATAGAACCTTTTTCAATAGTGATATTGTTGTAAGCGTTGTCATATTCAAAACTAAAAACCCAGCTTCCATTTTCTTCAATAATATTGGTGCAAACAGCGGTTTGGTCCACGTGGCCCTGCACAATATGCCCGTCCAGTCTGGCGCCTAGAATCATAGCGCGTTCCAAATTTATCTCATCACCAATGGCAATATATTTCAAATTTGATTTGTCTAGCGTTTCTTTGATGGCAGTCACGGTATATTCTTTGCCTTTAATGTTCACAATGGTTAAACAAACGCCATTATGGGCAATACTTTGGTCTATTTTTAATTCGTGAGTGAAATTGCTTTCAATGGTGATATGAAGATTTTCTTTTTCTTGCTGAAGGTTTTTAACAAACCCTACACTTTCTATTATACCGGTAAACATATTTTTTTCAATTTAATTGACTACTTTTGATGATTCAAAATTAAGTATAATAAAGCTGATTTATGGAGAAATCTGAAAAAATAACAGTGGGAATTTCTATAGGAGATTTTAATGGAGTAGGAATAGAAATTATTTTGAAAACCTTTTTAGATAAACGAATGTTTGATTTTTGTACGCCCGTATTATTTGGCTCAGCCAAATTAATTACAGCTTATAAAAAAAATATGGATATAAATTTACTTTTTAATGGTATAAGGCAAGTTGATGCCGCTATTCAAGGCAAGTTTAATGTATTGAATCTTTGGAAAGACGAATTTGAAGTAAATTTGGGAACACCCAACGCAGAATCAGGAAAATACGCATTTTTATCACTTCAAGCAGCCACTGAGGCTTTGGCTAAGGGAGAAATTGATTTATTGGTAACTGCGCCTATTAATAAGGAGAATATTCAATCAGAAGAATTTCATTTTCCTGGGCATACAGAATATTTGGAATCAAAATTGAAAGGAAAAAGCTTGATGATTTTAATGGCTGATACCTTAAGAATTGGCTTAATTACAGGACATATTCCAGTTTCTAAAGTTGCAGAATCTATCACGCCCGATTTAATAAAAGAAAAAGTAGCCATATTATATAAAACATTGGTACAAGATTTTGCCATCAACAAACCTAAAATTGCCATATTGGGATTGAATCCGCACTGTGGAGATCACGGAGTTATTGGAAATGAAGATGATGAAATGATACGGCCAACCATTGCCGAAATACAAAATGAAGGTAAATTGGTTTACGGTCCGTATGCGGCCGATGGTTTCTTTGGATCAGAAAATTATAAAAATTTTGATGCCATTTTAGCGATGTACCATGACCAGGGATTGGCGCCTTTTAAAGCATTGTCATTTGGCGAAGGCGTTAATTTCACCGCCGGCTTAAATAAAGTAAGAACCTCGCCCGATCACGGCACGGCTTACGATATAGCAGGAAAGGACTTAGCGAACATAAACTCCTTTAAAGAAGCGGTTTTTAGCGGTATTCAAATTTTTAAAACTAGGCAAGAATATAAAAGTTTGACTGAAAACACTTTAAAAAGTACACCTCAAAAAGAAAATAGATAAATATTAAGTATTTATTTTAGTATATATTTTATAATTTTATATCTTTGCACGCTCAAATTGAAGTTCAAAATGAAAGATTTAAAGGAGTTTGATATTTCTTTTATTGGTTTAAAAGAAGGAATACATCAATTTGAGTACATAATTGACAAGAAGTTCTTTGATTTTTTTAACTATGACGAGTTTTACGATTCAAACGTAAAAGTAGCCTTGTCATTTTTAAAAAACGCGACAATTTTTGAATTGGATTTTGTTTTTTCGGGCTGGGTTGAAGTAGCTTGTGATGTAACCACCGAGTTATTTCATCAACCGACAGAAACAAATATTCATTTAATTGTAAAATTTGGAGATGAATTTAATGATGAAAACGAAGAGTTATTAATCATACCTTTTTCTGAAAGCAAAATAAATGTTGCTCAATACATTTATGAAGCAATAGTACTGGCAGTTCCATTAAAAAGAATTCATCCGGGAGTAATTGATGGATCACTTCACTCAGAAGTTTTGGAAAAGTTAAAAGAATTTGAATTAAAAGTTGAAGACGAAGATCAGGAAGAAGAAGAACAAAACGAAAATAAAAATAGGGAAATTGATCCTAGGTGGAATAAATTAAAGAATATATTAATAGAAAAAAATAAGAGTAATGGCACATCCTAAAAGAAAGATATCAAAAACAAGAAGAGATAAAAGAAGAACTCATTACAAAGCAGTAGCTCCTCAAGTAGCTATTGACCCAACTACAGGTGAGGCGCATTTGTACCACAGAGCGCATTGGCATGAAGGGAAATTGTATTACAGAGGCCAAATTGTAATTGATTCAGTAGAAGAAATTAAAGCATAATCAGTTATTTTAAAATAACGATAAAAACTCTCAATTTGAGAGTTTTTTTTTACATTTTAGCGTAAAATTGATAAAAAGCACTTAAAAATTAAAATAAATTTCATTTCTTTGGAATTCTTTTTTTTAACAAAAGAGGGTAAAATATGACGAAAATTACCGCAGTAATCACTGCAGTTGGAAAATATGTTCCTGAGGACATTCTAACAAATAAAATGTTAGAAAAAATGGTGGATACGCACGATGAGTGGATTACAACCAGAACCGGAATTAAAGAACGAAGAATATTAAAGGGCGAGGGAAAAGGAACTTCTTTTATGGCGATTAAGGCGGCGCAACAGTTGCTTGATAAGAAAAAATTGGATCCTAAAGAAATTGAATTGGTGATTGTTTGCACTGCTACTCCAGATATGCAAGCCGCCGCAACAGCTGTTTTTGTGGCAACAGAAATTGGCGCAACAAATGCTTTTGGGTTTGATTTAGAAGCAGCCTGTTCTAGTTTTTTATATGGAATGTCTGTAGCCGCAAGATATATTGAATCTGGAAGATACAAAAAAGTATTGCTTATTGGAGCCGACAAATGTTCTTCGATGATTGATTATACAGACCGGTCAACTTGTATTATATTTGGAGATGGTGCTGGCGCAGTTTTGTTTGAACCAAATAATGAAGGCTTAGGATTGCAGGATGAATATTTAAGAAGTGATGGAGCCGGAAGAGAATTTTTACAGGTAAAAGCAGGCGGTTCTATCAATCCATTGACAAAAGAAGCGATTGACAGAAAGGAAAATTTTATTGTTCAAGATGGTAAAACTGTTTTTAAAAATGCCGTATTTAATATGGCTGATGCAGCTGTTAAAATAATGGAGCGCAACAATTTAACCAATGACCACATAC
This sequence comes from Lutibacter flavus, assembly GCA_945903795.1. Classification (GTDB taxonomy): domain Bacteria; phylum Bacteroidota; class Bacteroidia; order Flavobacteriales; family Flavobacteriaceae; genus Lutibacter; species Lutibacter flavus_A. Next base: position 7,216 of record CAMDPE010000082.1, read on the forward strand.
AATGGCTTGCCGCACACCAGGCAAACAAGCGCATTATTGAAGCAACGGCAAACAGAATTGAACTGGAAAGTTCAAAAGTGATGATGAACATTCAAAATTACGGAAATACAACATCGGCAACATTGCCATTGCTTATAGCCGATTATGAAGAACAACTTAAAAAGGGAGATAATATAATTTTCGCAGCATTTGGAGGCGGTTTCACTTGGGGATCAATATACTTTAAATGGGCATACAATTCTTAACCAATTAACAATTTAAAACCAATTTAATATGGATTTAAAAGATATTCAAAATCTGATAAAATTTGTCGCCAAATCTGGCGCAAGTGAAGTTAAGTTAGAAATGGAAGATATTAAAATCACCATTAAAACTGGAACTGAAAGAACTGAAACCACCATACTTCAGCAAGCACCTTCAGGAATTCCACAAATGGCTGTAAGTACTGCAACTGCTCAAGCGCCTGCCCAAGTTGCAGATTCAGTTGTTGCAGAAGCAGCCGTAAAATATATTGAAATTACTTCCCCAATAATTGGCACTTTTTATAGAAGACCTGCTCCGGATAAGCCTGTTTTTGTTGAAGTTGGTGACGTGGTAAGTACACATACGGTTGTATGTATGGTTGAAGCAATGAAATTATTTAATGAAATTGAATCAGAAGTTTCAGGTAAAATTGTAAAAATATTAGTTGAAGACGGTACTCCTGTTGAATACGGACAGCCAATATTTTTAGTAGACCCATCATAATTTTAATTCCAATTTGCATGAGGATCTAAGTTTCAAAAATCTTTTTTGATGCTGATCGTCGTCTATAATAATTTGAAAAACAGTATGTTTAAAAAAATATTAATTGCAAACAGAGGCGAAATCGCTTTAAGAGTTATACGAACCTGCAGAGAAATGGGCGTTAAAACAGTGGCTGTTTATTCAACTGCTGATGCGGAAAGTTTACATGTTCGTTTTGCGGATGAAGCTGTGTGCATTGGTCCTCCTCCAAGTAGTCAATCTTACCTTAAAATGTCGGCAATATTGGCAGCTGCCGAAATAACAAATGCTGACGCCATTCACCCCGGATACGGATTTCTATCTGAAAATGCCAAATTTTCTAAACTTTGCGAAGAGCATGGCATAAAATTTATTGGAGCTACTTCAGATATGATTAGCAAAATGGGAGATAAAGCTTCAGCCCGCGCTACTATGAAAGCAGCAGGCGTTCCAACAATTCCAGGTTCAGAAGGATTATTGGAAACCTATGAAGATGCTGAAAAATTGGCAGATGAAATGAAATATCCTGTGATGTTAAAAGCTACAGCAGGAGGTGGAGGAAAAGGAATGAGAGCAGTTTATGTCAAAAGTAATTTAAAAAATGCTTGGGATGCTGCCAGACAAGAAGCTTTTGCTTGTTTTGGAAATGACGGTATGTACATGGAAAAGTTGATTGAAGAACCACGTCATATCGAGATACAAATTATAGGTGATTCCTACGGAAAAGCTTGCCATTTATCCGAAAGAGATTGTTCCATCCAACGCCGTCACCAAAAACTGACAGAAGAATCACCTTCACCATTTATGACAACGCAATTGCGAAAAAAAATGGGTGAAGCAGCTGTAAAAGCTGCGGAATATATTTCCTATGAAGGAGCTGGTACTATTGAGTTTTTAGTAGATAAGCATAGAAATTTCTATTTTATGGAAATGAATACGCGTATTCAGGTAGAACATCCAATTACGGAACAGGTTATTGATTACGATTTAATTTATGAACAAATAAAAGTGGCGGCGGGAATTCCAATTTCCGGAAAAAACTATTTCCCAAAATTACATTCAATAGAGTGTAGAATTAATGCTGAAGATCCCTATAAAGATTTTAGGCCTTCACCAGGAAAAATCACCACTTTGCATATTCCTGGAGGTCATGGAATTAGGGTAGACACTCATGTATATGCAGGCTACACAATTCCTCCGAATTATGATTCTATGATTGCGAAATTAATCACAACAGCGCAAACGCGTGAAGAGGCTATCAGTAAAATGAAAAGAGCTTTGGATGAGTTTGTGATTGAAGGCATAAAAACGACCATTCCGTTTCACAGGCAATTAATGGACCATCCAGATTATATTGCTGGTAATTATACCACTGCATTTATGGAAGGTTTTGAAATTCAACCTGAAATAGACAAGTAAAATTTCAAATTGAAATATAAATAAAGGATATGATTTTTCATATCCTTTATTTTTTTAAATTTACTTTCAGTTATTGACATTATGAAAGAAAAAGAGTTACACTTTGACGGTATTGATAAAATTATCTTAAAATATTTAATGGAAGATGCCCGAACACCAATTTTAAGCATTGCGCGTGAAATTGGAATATCGGGAGCGGCAATTCATCAAAGGTTGCGAAAATTGGAAGCAGCCGGATTAATTACTGGCTCTAAATTTATTATTAATCCTAAAGTGTTAGGCTATAAAACATTGGCTTTTGTCGGAATTTTTTTGGATTCTGCCAATAAATACTCTGCAGCCATTATTCGATTAAAAGAAATTCCGGAAGTAATTGAAAGTCATTACACCACAGGGAATTACGCCATTTTTATTAAAATTATGTGTAAAGACAATGAGCACCTCATGAAATTGCTCAATGAGGAAATTCAATCCATTAAAGGTGTGGCCAGAACGGAAACTTTTATTTCACTCGACCAACAAATTGACCGTCAAATTAAATTATAAAAAAAAGCCGTTTTGCGGCTTTTTTTTATCTTGTCATCTTTTAATCTCTGCCTCCTAAAATACTAAAACCCCAATAAAGCAACATGGCTAAAGATCCAATGGCAGCAACCAAATAAGTTCTTGCAGCCCATTTTAAAGCATCTTTTGCTCCATCTTGTTCTCTGTTTGTAAGCATGTTATTTGTTTTTAGCCAAGCTAAAGCCCTGTTACTGGCGTCATATTCAACGGGTAAAGTGATAAAGCTAAATAATGTTGCAACGCCCATCATTGCAAGGCCAATAACTGCAATGGTAAAACCAATGCCGGAATTGCCTGATGCGGCACCCAAAATTAATCCGCCAATAACCAGCCATTGTGAAAATTTGGAAGAAATGTTTACCGCCGGCACTAAAGTTGAACGCAATTGTAGCCATTGATAAGCTTGTGCATGTTGAACGGCATGGCCTACTTCGTGAGCGGCTACACAAGCAGAAGCTGCGTTTCGTTGTTCGTAAACAGATTCGCTTAAATTTACAGTTTTGTTTTGCGGATTGTAATGGTCGGTCAATTGACCTGGTGTTGAAATGATTTTCACGTCATAAATACCATTATCATTTAACATTTTTTGGGCAATTTCCCTTCCACTTAAACCATTTTCCAATTGAATGGTTGAATAAAACTTAAATTTGTTTTTCAGCTTTTGGCTCACCAACCAACTTATTAATGAAACCAACCCAATAATAATATAAAACCCTATCATAATTTTTCTTTTTTAATTAATGTACTTTTTTTTGGTAAATTTACATCATAAATTATTCCAAAATTCAGGAACAGACAAAATGGCAAATATCCCTCATATTCTTTTAATTTATACTGGCGGAACTATAGGTATGGTTAAAGATTATAAAACCGGAGCTTTAAAAATATTCAATTTTGACAAGCTTTTAAAGCACATTCCAGAGCTTAACCAATTAAATTGCACCATCCAAAGTATTTCGCTTGAAGAACCCATTGACTCTTCAAACATGAATCCGGACAATTGGGTTTTTATAGCCGAAATAGTTGAAAAAAATTACGCACAGTTTGATGGATTTGTGATACTACATGGGTCAGATACCATGTCTTATACTGCCTCAGCCTTAAGTTTTATGTTTGAGAATCTCACCAAGCCTGTTATTTTTACGGGCTCACAATTGCCAATTGGCGATTTAAGAACAGATGCAAAGGAAAATTTAATTACTTCTATTGAAATTGCATCTGCACAAGAAAATGGAGAACCAATTATTACTGAAGTCTGTTTGTATTTTGAATATAAATTATATAGGGCAAACAGAACCACCAAAATTAACGCAGAGCATTTTGAAGCGTTTGCTTCGCCTAATTTTGCTCCATTGGGAGAAAGTGGAGTTCATTTAAAATTTTACAAGCAATTAATTTTCAAGCCAAATGAAATTAAACCTTTTAAAGTAAGAAAACAATTAGACAATAATATTGTGATTTTAAAAATATTTCCTGGAATTAAAGAAAATGTTGTTGAAAGTATTTTGGGAATTGAAGGATTAAAAGGTGTAATACTGGAAACATTTGGATCAGGAAATGCCCCCACAGATAATTGGTTTGTTAATCTACTGAAAGTTACAATAGAAAGAGGAGTGCATATAATTAACGTTACCCAATGTATAGGCGGAAATGTTATTATGGGCCAATATGAAACCAGTGTTGCCTTAAAAAAAGTAGGAATTATCAATGGGGGAGATATAACAACAGAATCTGCTTTGGCAAAAATGATGTATTTATTGGGAGAAAATATTCCAAAAAATCAATTTAAATCAATTTTTGAAACTCCACTAAGGGGTGAAATAAGTGTATTTGGGCAATAATTTTATGATAAAAGAGGCGTTTATCAATTAATTTTTAATTTTTAACCTTAAATACCATAAATTCTTGCTAATTATAAAAAAAAATAAACAGCAAAAAAAAATCATTTTAAAATTGTTATAAAATTTTTACAACTCAACATTTTTTTGTTACTTGCCATACGCAAAAGATGTCTAAACGTAGAGGTATTAGATAAGTTAAAGACTTTAAAATCTTTCTCTTCGATGACTTGTTTGTTTTATAAAAATTATTATATATTTAACCCGTAAAATTAATAAATTAACTATTAGACAATGAAAAGATTATTTACTATCC
>CAMDPE010000083.1 GCA_945903795.1 Lutibacter flavus
ATAAATTATAGATATTTAAATACTTTATATCAACTTTCATTATAGTACTTATTCAGCAGTAAAAAATATCACGCAGGTTGTTCATAGTATCAATTACAATTGTATATACTTGATCCAAATACATTGTTTACATTTGTAAACAATGTATTATTTACATTTGTAAAATGAATTTGATAGACATAAAAACCTTAGAACTTTTATACCAGAAAAATTTTGAAAAAAATTTGAAAGGACGAAGAATTTTATTTAAAGATATAGAACCATTGCTTCAAAAATTATCGTCAAAATTTGAAAAAGAAATTTTAGGCTATTCTGAAAATAACATTCCTATTTATAAAATATCTGTTGGAACCGGAAAAATTAAAATATTAATTTGGTCCCAAATGCATGGAAATGAAAGCTCGGGAACAAAAGCGTTATTCGACTTTTTTAATTTTATAACAAATAATAATTTAGAACTGTCCGAAATAATCGAAACCATTCTTGCAAATTGCACCATTATAGTTATTCCGTTATTAAATCCGGATGGCGCCATTAAATTTACAAGGGAAAACGGAAATAATATTGATTTAAATAGAGATGCTGTTAAAAAGGAAGCGAAAGAGAGCAGGTTGTTGCGTAATGTTTTGGACAGCTTCAATCCGAAGTTTTGTTTCAATTTACATGACCAACGCTCTATTTTCAACGTTGAAGGAACCAAAAATCCGGCAACAATTTCATTTTTGGCACCTTCAGAAGATGTTGAGCGGACTTTGACCAAAGGAAGAGAAGAAACAATGAGTGTTATTGTGGCAATGAATATTTTGCTGCAACAAGTCATTCCCAAGCAGATTGGCCGTTATACCGATGAGTTTTATCCAACTGCCACTGGAGATAATTTTCAAAAACTTGGGCACAACACCATATTAATAGAAGCTGGACATTTTAAAGACGATTACGAAAGAGAAATTACCAGAAAATATAATTTTTATGCGCTTTTACAAGGAATTTATTTTATTGCAACCGAAATAGATTACTCCAATTACAAGTCTTACTATGAAATTCCCAATAATGATACTAAGTTTTTAGATATAATCTATAAGAATATTAAAATTACTGAAAATAACAGAAATCAAATCACGGATATTGGTATTCAGCTAAAATTCAAAGTAATAGACAATAAATTGGTGATGTACAAACACATTGAAAAAGTTGGTGATTTGTCAGATTATTACTCGTATAACTATATAAGTGCAGAAAATTTAGATATAAGGGAATTAGAATTGTCAAATTCGTAAATTTATTAGGTGTTTATCAGTTTTTTTTTAATAAATTTGTGCTTTAGTTTTTTATCTTAAACAAACGCAGTAATATGAAAAAATATATACTTGATGAAATCGATCATCAAATATTAGATATTCTTATCGAAAACGCAAGAACACCGTTCACCGATATAGCAAAAAAATTAGTGGTTTCCGCAGGTACAATCCACGTTAGGGTTAAGAAAATGGAAGATGAAGGAATCATAAAAGGCTCAACCTTAACGCTTGATTATGAGAAAATGGGCTATTCTTTTATTTCGCACGTTGGGATTTATTTAGATAAAACCTCAAAGACAAAACAGGTGATTGGAGAATTAAAGAAAATTCCGAATATTACTATCGCTTATATTACAGCAGGAAAATACAATATTTTCTGTAAAATAAGGGCTAAAGACACCACTCACGCAAAAGAAATAATTTTTGAAATCGACGATATTGACGGCGTTTCAAGAACAGAAACAATGATTTCTTTGGAAGAAAGCATCAACGACAAAACGCGTTTAATGCATTCCATTTTTAGAGAAGTTTAATTGAACTCAAATAGCTAAAAATACCTTATTATTTTTTATAATGAGGTATTTTTGTTTTATGACATTATGATTACCTTTGATAATATTATTCATTTTTAATGGACACAATTAGCAACAAAATTGGTAAAATGGTTTACAACCGCGAAAATTACACAGACGAAGAATTAATTGATTTATACAAATTCCTTCTAAAACCTCGATTGATAGAAGAAAAAATGTTAATTCTATTGAGACAGGGGAAAATTTCCAAATGGTTTTCTGGTATCGGACAAGAAGCTATTTCTGTTGGCATTACCAACGCTTTAAATTTTGATGAATATATTTTACCGATGCATCGAAACTTAGGTGTATTCACTTCCAGAAACATTCCATTATACAGATTATTTTCTCAATGGCAGGGCAAAAAAAGCGGATTTTCAAAAGGAAGGGAACGCTCTTTTCATTTTGGCACGCAAGAATATAAAATTGTGGGAATGATTTCGCATTTAGGTCCGCAATTTGGCATCGCAAATGGAATTGCTTTAGGCGATTTACTTAAAAAGGAACCAAAAGTTACTGCAGTTTTTTCCGGTGAAGGTGGAACCAGTGAAGGTGATTTTCACGAAGCTTTAAACGTAGCTTCCGTATGGAATTTACCGGTGCTTTTTTGTATTGAAAATAACGGATACGGACTTTCAACACCTGTAAGTCAGCAATTTAAATGTGAAAATATCGCCGATAAGGGCATTGGCTACGGAATGGAAAGCCATATCATAGACGGAAATAACATTTTGGATGTTCATTCAAAAGTGCATGAAATTGCAAAAAGCCTACGAGAGAATCCACGCCCAATACTTCTTGAATTTAAAACATTCAGGATGCGCGGTCATGAAGAGGCGAGTGGCATGAAATATATTCCGCAAGAATTGATAGCTGAATGGGCAGAAAAAGATCCCGTTCAAAATTATCAAGCCTTCTTGACTGCAGAAAACATACTTTCAAATGAAATGGATGCATTAATAAAGCAGGAAATTATTGACGAAATAAATGAACATTTAAAAATAGCATATGCAGAAGAAGAAATTTCTTCAACTATAGAAAATGAATTGGCTGATGTTTACAAACATCAAAATTATAGTGAAATAAAACCATCAACAAATACTTCAAATATTCGTTTTATTGATGCTGTATCTCAAGGGTTAAGACAAAGTATGGAGCGCTTTGATAAGTTGGTGGTGATGGGACAGGATATTGCAGAATATGGCGGTGCTTTTAAGATTACGGAAGGCTTTTTAGAGCAATTTGGTGCTTCAAGAGTTCGAAATACGCCTATTTGTGAATCGACAATTATTGAATCTGCTTACGGACTTTCAATCAACGGCTATAAATCGGTCGTGGAATTACAATTTTCCGATTTTATCACTTCCGGGTTTAATCCGGTCATTAATTTATTGGCAAAATCATTTTATCGCTGGAATCAAAATGCCGATATTGTGTTACGTATGCCTTGCGGAGCCGGCGTAGGAGCAGGGCCATTTCACAGCCAAACCAATGAAGCCTGGTTTACAAAAACACCCGGTCTTAAAGTGGTTTATCCTGCATTTCCTTATGATGCAAAAGGTTTATTGGCAACAGCAATTGAAGATGAAAATCCGGTATTGTTTTTTGAGCACAAAGCATTGTATCGATCTGTTTACCAAGATGTTCCAACTGATTATTATACAATTCCTTTTGGAAAAGCAACTTTGCTTCACGAAGGAAATGATTTGAGCATTATCACTTATGGCGCTGGCGTACATTGGGCGTTAAATGAAGTTAAGGAGCATCAAATTTCAGTAGATATTATTGATTTGAGAACTTTGCAACCACTTGATACTGAAGCCATTTATAAATCGGTTAAAAAAACCGGCAAGGCTTTAATTTTGCACGAAGATACCTTGTTTGGCGGAATTGCTTCAGATTTATCGGCATTAATCACCGAAAATTGCTTCAATTATTTGGATGCTCCGGTAAAACGTTTGGGTAGTTTAGAAACGCCAATTCCATTTGCAAAAAGCTTGGAAGCACAATTTTTACCAAAAAATCGTTTGTATAACAGCATCAATGAATTGATAAATTACTGATTATTAAATCCAAAATCTGATTTTCGTCATCATAAAGAAATTGATTAATTCCTTGCTTTTCTTTTAGTTATATTAAATTTTAGTTTAAAAGCTAAGTTCACATTGCTGTAATTTTTTCTTTCAAGTTACTTCGCCTAAAAATAATTTTCATCTGTTTAAATTTTATTTTTTAGCTGTAACAGCTGCTGTTCGCCATTAATCATTCCTTCATATTTAAAATTTGTTATGCTCGTTTCATTTTATCATAGAAAATTTTATAATAAAATTGATAACTATCATTGTTGAAAATGATGAGCATCATTGTATTGGCAATCTCTTCAGCATAATTTAGCGCATTATAAACCAATAAAATGATTTAATTATGCCATTAGTACAATTTAACCGCCGTCTTCCTATATTGGACAGAATGTTTCCTGAATTCTCAGACATTACAGAAAACATGATGACTGAAGATTTATTACGAAATGAAAATTGGATGCCATCAATTAATGTAAAGGATCACAAAAATGACTTTCAAATAGAAGTCGCTGCACCCGGATTTACGAAAAAAGATTTTGAAGTTTCCATAACTGATGATGTTTTAACTATTTCTGCAGAAAGTAAAAAAGAAAAAGAAGAAGAAAATGAAAATTACTCACGTAGGGAATTTTACCACAATTCATTTACAAGAACTTTTACTTTACCAAAAACCATCGATCTCAAAAAGAAAATTAAAGCCAACTATGATAATGGAATTTTATCAATTAATTTGGAAAAAATGGAGGCTGCAAAAGGTTTAGAAAAGAAAAAAATGATTGAAATCAGTTAATTTCATATTGAAATCAATTAATTTTATTCTGCAAATCCGGGAAATTTAAACTTCCCGGATTATTTAACCTAAAATATTAAAAAATGGAAAAAAATCAATTGACCCAAAAAGAAGAAAAATTAAATTTAGAAAACAGCATTGGGCGTTTGCATGCCAAATCCCAACAATGGATTTCCGAAATTGATTTTATTAAAATTGAACAAAATTTTTTAAAAGAATTGCTTACTGAACATATTATTGGTTTATGTAAGACCCATCATTATGATCAAGCTAAAATGTTATTGAATGGTATAGAACATGAAGCTAAATTGGGTAATAAATTAATAGCATCAATCAAGGAACATAAAATTAATTTGGCTTTACTTCTTGAAAATATTCAATTAAAAAATGAGACCAAATTTAGAGACAATCATAAACTCTTAAAGGTGGAGGTTAAAAATTATATTGAAAACTTTAAATATATAAAAGAACAGGTATTTGAACTGGTGTTGTTAATTATGAAAAATGAAAAAGAAAGAAAATTGCTTCAAGAATAAAACAATAAAAGTTCAACTGCTTAATTAACCGTTTTCAAGTTTTAGTTCTTTGAAATTTTTACATTAAATTATAAACTAATCACTTTGTAAAACATTGTGGACGTGACAATTAAAAATTGTGAGGTGTTGATAGTTTATAAAAACACATTTTAAAAAGCGTTATTTTATTTGGGGTGAAATGAATACTGATTTAATGTGTTTAAGAAAATTTTGAAACATTTAAACTGTAAGAATTAAAAAGTGAAAACGGTTCCATTTTTTTCATTATTCCGTTTTCATTATTTCAGTTCTTTGAGATTTTGTATAGTTAATTTTAGCAATACCAAATGAAAATGTCGAGAGATCAAAATTCACTATACAAATTTGATCAAATATTTTTATACTATTTTTTTTGCTGTTTATATCGGTATTATTATTGGGATATGGGATATACTTAAATAGATTGCGTTAAATTTTATAAAAAATATACAAACGATGGTGTGAACTAAATATTGAAAACGGTTTAGTCTTTAATTAAAATCCCAATCAAATAGATTGAAAATTTTCACCCAGTCAATTGGAAAAGAAGCATTTAATTCAATTTTTTCATTGGTTAAGGGCTGTTTGAAATAAAGTGAATAGGCGTGGAGGAACAATTTTTCACAATCAAACTCTTGTTCAAACATTCTGTTGTGAAATCGATCACCGTATTTATAATCACCAATTATTGGGTGATTTATTTTATTTAAATGAATTCGAAGCTGGTGCATTCTACCTGTGGAGGGTGTTAATTTTACCAGGCTGTATCTGGAATTTTCATAAGGAATCACTGGTATTTCTAGCAATTTTTTATAAATGGGTTCGCAATAAGTTTCTGCATCTTTATAGATTTTGGTATCAGGATTTTTAACAGGTGAGTCAATTACCAAAGCTAAATCCACAAATCCGCGCACAATTCCATAATAGGTTTTTTGAATTTGATTTTCAGTAAACAATTCCTGAAAAACAGCAACATCCTCTTTTTGTTTGGCCAACATTAAAACCCCCGATGTTTTTCTGTCCAATCTGTGAACCGGATAAAAATGAACTCCAAATTGTGTGAAAAGCAAATCCAGTAAAGTCTCCTCCTTAATGTTGCGCGCATAATAAGAATTGTGAATCAGCACATTGTTGGGTTTGTTTACAATAATAATATGTTGATCTTCAAATAGGATTTCAATTTTCATGTGGCAAATATACAGGTAAAATCAACAATTCTATCATCTTGGATATTTCTTCAATTTGGTTCAAAATAAAGCATAATTTTCAAGGATTTCAGCTTATTTAACACATATTTAGCATTCCAGATGTGTGAATTTTGTAACTAATAAAAAAAAATATGTAACTTTATAATAGGCATTATATCGCAAATTTGCATCATATAATTTCACCATTTAAAAACAATAATAATGAAAAAAATAATAGTATTTGTACTTTTAGCTTCCATGGTAATTTCATGTGGAACTCCAAAAACAGTTATTCAATCCAAAAAAGTAATAAAAGGATACTGGTCTTTAGACGCAATTTCTTATAGTGAACCAGGCACTTTTGACGTAACTTTATTGAATGATGCTTCCAAAGAATGTTTTATAGGAAGCACATGGCGTTTTATTCCAAACAATAATACTGGAATATACACTATTACTGATGCACATTGTGTGCCAACCGGCGATCGTAATTTCACTTTTACCATTCAGGAAATGGATGGCAATACCGGACTTTATGATTTCTTATTGAAACCAACTGATGCAAAACAAAATTCTGCTGATGATACAGGTTTCAGACTTCAATTGACACAATTGACGGAAACTCCAATGCGATGGGAACAGACCGTTTCAGTAGAAGGTAAACCATTTAAAATTTTTATGAACTTTTATAAAATTAATGAATAATGAAAACATTCTTAAAAAAAACAGCATTAGCTGCTTTAACACTAATTTTAGTAGCTGGTTTAAGTAGTTGTGAAGCTACCAGAAATGCAAACAATAAACAAAAAGGTGCTGTAATAGGAACTGCCGGAGGTGCAATATTAGGTGCTATTATAGGTAATAATGTCGGTAAAGGAGGAAAAGGAGAAATAGGTGCAGTGATTGGTGGTGTTGTTGGCGGCACAGCAGGTGTACTTATTGGAAACAAAATGGATAAACAAGCCCAAAAAATTGAGGAAGAAATTCCTGGAGCTAAAGTTGAACGTATTGATGATGGTATTTTAGTGACTTTTGATGAAAATAGTGGTGTTCATTTTGAAACTGAAAAATATAATATCACATCTTCTTCTGAAGTAATGCTTACCAAATTGGCAAATATACTAAAGGAATATCCTGATACAAATGTATTGGTAGCTGGTCATACAGATAGTAGCGGTTCAGCAACCTACAATATGACGCTTTCAGAAAAAAGAGCCTATGCGGTAACCAATTATTTTATTAACAACAAAGGATTGAGTTCTAGCCGTTTTACAACAACTTGGTTTGGTGAAGATCAGCCAATTGCAGACAATGGTACAGCTGAAGGCAGGGCTCAAAATCGTAGAGTAAATGTTGCGATTGTTCCAAATGATAAGATGAAACAAGACGCCCAAAAAGAAGCTGGCGAAAACTAATAACCCTATAGTATTTAATGAAAACCCGAAACAAATTGTTTCGGGTTTTTTGTTATAATTGGTTCTGATATTTAAGTTAAATTTAAAGACTATTGAATTCATCCATTAAAAAATTACACAATTAAAATAGCTATTTTAACTTTTAAACTTTTCAACTTATAACTACCTTACACACCTAAAATTTAAAGTAGTGCAAGATATCGTTGACGGCATGGCGCAATTCCAATTATCCTGGCTAAACTGGTTTTTGGCATTTTTGGCTTCCTTTATTCTTGGAATGGGAAAGGCTGGGATAAAAGGGCTTGGCGTTCTAATTGTTACATTAATGGCTATTATTTTTGGAGGAAAGGCTTCCACAGGAATTTTGATTCCACTGATGGTGGTTGCCGATATTTTGGCTGTTTTTTATTATAACCGCCATACGCAATGGAAATTTTTATTAAAAATATTGCCAACCATGGTTTTGGGCGTATTGATAGGCGTGTGGTTTGGAAACGATATTTCCGAAAAATTATTCAAACAAATCATGGCAATTTTCATTATTTTAACAGTGATTATGATGGTTTGGATGGATCAAAAAAAGAATAAGGCTATTCCAAAACATTGGTTTTTCGCAAGTAGTATGGGACTTTTATCCGGAATTACATCCATGATTGGGAATTTAGCAGGTTCTTTTGCCGATATTTATTTTTTAGCCGTAAGGTTGCCTAAAAATCAATTTATTGGAACGGCAGCCTGGTTGTTTTTAATTATTAATGTGTTTAAATTGCCTTTTCATATTTTTGTATGGAAAACGGTTACTTCGGATAGTCTTTTGCTAAATTTATTTCTGGTTCCTGGAATTTTAATTGGTTTTTTAAGTGGTGTTGCATTGGTTAAATTATTAAATAATGATGTTTACCGAAAATTTATTATGGTGGTGACCGCTATGGGCGCTTTGTTGATATTATTTAGATAATTTTAAAAAATATTTATTATGGAAGAACATTTTTTTCAGTGTCCGTATTGTTGGGAAGAAATTTCTATGTTATTGGACACTTCCGTAAAAAATCAAACCTATATTGAAGATTGCGAGATTTGTTGCAATCCAATCGAAATAAATCCCATATTTGAAAATGGTGAATTGATTGCTTTAAATATTAAAAGTGAAGAGGAACAGTAAATTTATTATGAAAAAATTGCCTGTTTTAATTGATAAACAGATTGCATACCCGATTGTCTCCAAATTTGTTTTCCTTGTTTAAAAACTATAAAAGTTGGCACGCCGCGCACTTGATATTTTGCAGCCAATGCCTGGTTGGTGTCAACATTTATTTTTATGATACTTACTGAATCTTTAAGTTCGACTTTTAATTGTTTTAAAATAGGAGCCATACTTTTACATGGTGCACACCAATCTGCATAAAAATCAACTAAAACAGGAACTTTTTGATCTATAATATCGTCGAATGATTTTTTCATTTTATTTTTTTTAATGCAACTTAAAGTTACAAAAACACCAATAATTAATAAACAAATTAATCAAAAAGTTTACTTTATCTTAAAAAATATTAAACCGATTTAAATCGTATTTTTTTAAAAATTTGTGGATTTCCAGATACTTTTAAATAAACAAGTATCAACAATGCCATTGTGCTGCAAATCAGAAATCCGATAAATAACGGCAGGGCAGTGGCTGTCACAAATTTCCCTATAAAAGTACTGATTGGAACTGCCATCATGGTCGACAGAAAGCCAGTAATTGCTGCACCTATGCCAGCAATATGGCCAATTGGTTCCATAGCCAAAGCCCTTAAATTTCCAAACAAAAATCCGATTGCAAAAAATTGTAATCCGAAGAAAGCAAGCAAAATACCAATACTTGGATTTTCGGTACCCAGAAATAATAAAACATAAAGTAATGAAAAACTAAAAAAGGAGATTAACGCTGCCGTCACCATTTTTTCCATACCATATTTTAAAACAAGTGTGGCGTTCAAAAAAGTGGCAGAACCAATGGCGATGGATAAACCCGCAAAAATATAGGGAAACTGCTCTTTTAAATTGTATTGGGTTTGAAATATCTGTTGGGCCGTACTTAAATAAACCATAAAGGAACCCGTAACAAAACCCGATATCATGGTGAAACCTATGGTTCTTTTCGATTTTGAAAGTTCTTTCAATCCGTCAACAAAAATAGTGCTGGAAAATTTTATGCGATGCTTCTTTGGCAAAGTTTCAGGTTGTCTTTTCCAAAACCAAAAAGAAACTAATACACTAAAAATCAGTTGAATATAAAATATTGCCTGCCAATTGTAATGGTCTAACACAAATTTTCCCATCGCAGGAGCAATCACAGGCACTAAAAGGAACACCGATGTAATAAACGACATAATTCTTGCCATATAGTCGCCACTGTAAGTGTCCCGAACCATAGCAATACTGATGGTTCTTGGGGCTGAAAGTCCAATTCCCTGTAAAATTCGACCAGCGACCATCATTTCAAGACTTTCTGCAAATACACAAATAAAGCTGGCAATAATAAACACAGCAAATCCCATAAAAACAACAGGTTTTCGTCCCAAACTGTCGGATATCGGCCCAAATAATAAAGGTCCAAGTCCAAGACCCAAAAATATCATGGTAATTAACAATTGATTGTCAACCGCCTGCGTAATCCCGATTGATATTCCGATATAATCCAAAGCAGGCAACAATGCATCAATAGCCAATGCAACAATCGACATTAAAGAAGCCATTAGTGCTATAAACTCAAAAGGGGAAGACTTGCTTTTTATCATTCGACAAAAGTAAGGCTATTCAATTAATAAGAAGGAAAGGTGTATTAAAATATTCTATTTAACATAATATAAATTATAATACAAATATATGGTTTGCTGGATAGCGCTTTTCAGGCTATTTACACATAATTACAGATATAATATCTCTTATTTCTTTCCGATATTCTGAACAATCATCTATAAAAAATATTCCACGTGATTCTAAGCAAACATTATTTAAGGATTTTCGTATGATTTAAATCATCATTTGATGAAAAATATACATACAACTTAGCCAACATAAATAAATTAAGAAAACTTAAAAAGTATGAGCACAATTAAATTAGGAAATCCTGCAGTTGTTGGATTGGCTGGATTCGGATTAACTACTTTATTATTGCAATTCCATAATTTAGGATTATGCGGACTGGGTCCTGTTGTATCAATGGGATTTATTTTTGGCGGATTGGCTCAAATGATTGCTGGATTTATGGAACAAAAAACTGGTAACAACTTTGGTTTTGCCGTATTTTCAAGTTATGGTTCTTTTTGGATTGGATTAGGCGTTATTTGGATGTTAAACCATTTTGAAATTTATAAATCATCTTTAACTGATGTTGGTATCTATTTAGTGGCTTGGACACTAATTACATTCATATTTTGGATAGCTTCTCTATTTATACATACCGCAATGGCGCTTGCTTTTAGTACCTTATTAATTGGTTTTGTATTATTAGACCTGTCTCATTTTGGATTTCCTCAGCTTACAATATTCGCTGCCATAATATTAATAATCTGTGCTTTAATCGCATTATATATGATGGCTACCATTATTATAAATGATGTTGCCGGAAAACAACTTTTAAAATTAGGAAAACCTTGGATTAAAGTAAATTAGATTATAAAATCATCTTTTGCTTTTGTTATTGCCAAGTGAATCATAAGATAATTCAAACATCTACTCTATTTTTATGATGATTATTTTTTGTTATTTGAATGATTTTTGTTTACTAAGTATATTTGGAAATTTCTAAAATCAATAATTAGAGCAACCTTTATTTAAACTGATGAAAGTTAAATTTTACTTATAGTTATAGTTCACTATTGTTTACTTTTGCATTTCAATTGTAATATGACTGACCTACATCCGCATTAAAAATGAAGTCAATTTCTTTTTACCTAAAACAAATACCATGGTATACTTCATTTAGAATCACTTTTTTAAGCAATCCAAATAGATTGTTGGCTGTTAAAGCAACAATGGTAATTGGAATTCTCGTTATTTTAATGGTAAGCATTGGAATGCCTTTTTATGCAGTAACATTAGGGTTG
>CAMDPE010000084.1 GCA_945903795.1 Lutibacter flavus
AAAGCCTTTTTCCTTACAAATTTTTATTCCTTGTTCAATAAATGAAACATATAAATCTACCTGATATTGGGCTGTTTCAAAATTAGAATTTAAAAACTCTTTCATTTTATCTGTTATTCCCCTAGTAACATATGGCGGATTCCCAATCACCACATCAAAACCACCTTTGGTAAATATTTGAGGAAATTCCAATTGCCAATTAAAGGCTTTGTCACCTGCTATTTCAACATCATCTATTAAACTGTTTCCGCATTTTAAATTGTTGTTTAAATCGTTTAATTTACGGTTTGGCTGCGCAGTACGCAACCATAAAGAGAGTTTGGCAATTTCAACGCTTTCTTCATTTAAATCAACGCCAAACAAGTTGTTTTCCAAAATACTTTTTTCAACATCACTCAACACCATGGCATCGCCAAACAGTTTGGCTTGCAATTCATCTATATATTTGTGTTCATTGATTAAAAAATCCAAGGCTTGGTTTAAAAATGCGCCGGAACCGCAAGCTGGGTCACAAATGGTGAGTTGCAATAACCAATTTCTGTAGGCTGTAAGTCTGTCAAGTAAGATCTTTATTGTTTTCTTTTGCCTTTTTTGATCAGTAATGTAATCTTCTTCTGTTATTTCAAGCTCAGATTTCTTATCAATACACAACTTTCCAACTGTATTTTCAACAATATATTTTGTGATGTATTTGGGCGTGTAAAACACCCCGTCTTTTTTGCGTTTGGTTTTGGTTTTGTCAACAGTTTCCCCGGCCAGCTGCGCTTTTATTTCATCCAGTTCATTTAACGAATTTTCAAAAATATGGCCTAAAATATTAACGTCAACTTCACTGTCAAAATCGTATTGGGAAAGGTTTATGGTGTGCTTATAAAGCAACTCATCATCAATTTTTATACTGTCTAAAATTTCATCGGGTTTAAACAAGCCGCCATTGTATGCAAACACATCATATCTTTTCCCTTTAAAACCTGTGTTTAAATACTCAAAATACTTTTTAAAACGATTGTACAACGGAATTTCGGCATCTCTTTCCTGCAAATCGCGCCAGTCGCTGAGCACCAGCCGTACCGAGTTTGGCGGCAACAATTGTCGGTCTTCGGCAAAGAACAAAAACAGAAAACGATCTAATAATTTTTGTGATTTCTGAAAGAGTTCCAAAGCATCAAATTGCGGATTTAACGCCACCAAATTTTGATGCAGTTCACGTTTAAACAAAGAATAGTCGTTGTATAATTTTTTTGTGATGGCATCTTCCTGACTGATAGACTGGTCCTTTATTTTTTTGGGAATGTCCTTTTCAATATTTTCATAAGCCAGACACAAATACAGCAAATTAAAGTCCTTTTCCGTAAGCGTAAATAAATTAAACTCTAAGTGTTCAATGGCATTGTCTATATAAAACCGTAGTTTTTCAAAATTTGAGGTAATAACATACGTGCACTCCGGCTGGTTGTTTTTGTAGCCAAAAGCTTGGACTTCTATTTTGCCCAGGTCGGTGGTGTTGGTGCCTTTTAATTCAATAACAGCTTTTACGGCATCGTTCACAATAATGGCGCCGTCAGCTTTTTTACTATCCTTTATGTTTTTATACTCAGTGGTTAAATTGAATTTTGTTTCCGAGGAAGATGCCGGTTTGGTGTAGCCTAAAATTTTAACAAATAAGTCTTCTAAAAATTCCCCTTGATATTGTTCTTCCTTTAAGCTTTTTATTTCTTCCTGAACCTTCACATTGTGAAAATGGTTTTTAAAATTTTCCCACTTTAGGGCAATATTTTCTTTATGTTGATTTTGCAGGTGTTTTGTAATAACGGAACTTTGAAACAATGCCATAATAGGTATTTACAATTTTTCACCTAAATTAAACTTTTAGATTTATAAATGGCGTTTAATGCGCGTACTTTTTAAAATGGAGATTTTACTTGGGAGTTTTTTACTACACTTTACATTAAATATTGATTGTCATAGATAGGTTAGGTTCAGGAATTATAGTAACTAAACTAAGTAAAGCTTCTGCAACTAAATACTTACACAACTTGGATTGGAAAACATTGAAAAAGGTGGTATTAGTGGGTAGGCTCCTATATATGTTTTGAAAGGACTCCTTAATGCTTTAAAAACAAATAACAAAGGGCTACTAATACACTTAGCTTAGTAGGTTTTGCGGAAGAAAAAGACTTTGGAAAGAAAATAATAGCTAAGTCGCTTAATAAAAAACTTAAATATGTACTTAAACTTTTTGGTCTTGAATATTTATTATTAGTCATTCATTATCTTAATGTTAAAATTTTCATAATAACAGCACTTATTTTGTTATTTCAAAAAAAGAGTTTAAATTTGCTAACCATTAGGTTAAACTAAATAGTTAGCGTATTATGACAGAAGAACAAAAGACACCGGAAATCAACATTTTAAATGCTGCAAAAGAAATATTTGAGCGTAAAGGAATGGCTGCAGCAAGAATGCAGGAAATTGCTGATGAAGCAGGCATAAATAAAGCCATGCTGCATTATTATTACAGGAGTAAACAGTTGCTGTTTGAAGCCGTCTTTAAAAGTGCATTTTCTATGCTGGCACCACAGTTAAATGAAATAATCAATGCCGATACTTCCATTTTTGAAAAAATTAGAAACTTTAGCAGTAATTATATATCCTTTGTGATTAAACATCCATACCTGCCAAATTTTATCATTCAGGAATTGAATAGAAATCCTGACTTTGTAAAAAAATTAGTGGCAGAAAAGAATTTCCCAAACATTTCAAAATTTAAACAACAGGTAAATGAAAAAGTTGCTGATGGAATTATTAAACCGATAAAAGCGGAACAACTATTCATCAACATTATATCTTTAAATATATTTCCTTTTATTGGCGCCCTATTATTAACAGGGTTTATAAATGTTAATGAAGAAGCATATAAGCAGTTGATGGAAGAGCGGAAAACGGAAGTTGCCGACTTTATCATTAATGCCATAAAACTTAAATAGATGAAACGAGCCTTGAAAATTTTAATTAACAAAGGAATTCTTAATGGCGAACAGCATCTGTTACCGCTAAAAATAAAATTCAAACCCATGAAAAAAATTGGTGTACTCATGTTCATGCTTGTCTCCCTAAACAGTTTTTCCCAAGAAAAACTGAGCTTGGAACAATGCTATACCTTGGCTGAAGAAAACTATCCGATAGCAAAGCAAAAAAAATTATTGACCACCCAAAATGATTTAGATTTAGAAGTTATTAAAACGGGAAAATTGCCAAAAATCGACTTTCAGGCGCAGGCAACTTATCAATCTGATGTCATAGAATTGCCATTTAGTTCGCCAGAATCAACTATAAAACCTCCAAACAAAGACCAATACCAGGCGACCGTTTCGGTAAATCAGTTAATTTACGATGGCGGCTTAATTAATGCTTCGCTGGCAGAAAAATCAGCTTCCCTAAAAACACAGCAAAAGCAGGTTGAAGTAAATTTATACCAACTGAAAGAACAGGTAAATCAATTTTACTTTTCAATTCTGCTGTTACAGGAAAAAAGAGAATTGTTGCTTGCTAAAAAAACACAATTGGAATCCACACTGAAAGAAGTAAAATCAGGTATCAAGTTTGGAGTGCTGCTGCCAAATTCCGACAGTGTTTTAGAGGCTGAATTGCTTAAAATTGACCAACAATTAATTGAAGTTGACTTAAATAAAAGCAGTTTAACGGAAACACTTTCCATGCTCATCGGGATTCCGGTATCGCCAAATATGATATTGGAAAATACAGAAGTTACTGTCGATTTAAAAACAGAAATTGAACGGCCTGAATTGGATTTGTTCCAGCTTCAAAAAGAAAAAATTGATGCTTCCGAACAACTCATCGACAAAAAAAATTCACCAAAATTATCGGGCTTTGCCACAGGTGGTTATGGAAATCCTGGCTTGAATATGCTGGACAATTCCTTTCAAACTTATTACATCGCCGGAATTAAACTGAACTGGAATGTCTTCGACTGGAATTCAACTAAAAAACAACGTCAATCATTGCAGGTGACCAAAGAAATTATAGACAGCGAGCAAGAAGTTTTTGAACTGAATACTGCGATGGAAATGACCCAACAGCAATCGGAAATAAACAAAATTTCGGCATTTATTGCTTCGGATGAAGAAATTATAGCTTTGAGAAAGAAAATTTTGGAAACTTCCAGTTCTCAGTTAAAAAATGGCGTCATCACTTCATCAGCTTATGTTACGGAATTGACCAATTTATTTGAGGCCGAAAATAACTTAGGCACGCATCGCATCCAACTGCAGTTGGCAAAAGCAAATTATAAAACAACAAAAGGTTTTTAAGCCAGATATTTAAAGCCGAAAGTCTAAAGTCAAAGAAATATATAAAATTAAAATCAACTCAAATGAAAATCACTAAAATAATCATCGGTTTGCTCATTTTCGGAAACCTGTTTGTTGCCTGCAATAACAACGAAAAAGCCGATGGCTACGGAAATTTTGAAGCTACCGAAATAACAGTATCAGCGGAAAATAACGGAAAATTGATGCAATTCAATGTTGAAGAAGGACAGATCTTGAAAAAAGGAGACTTTGTCGGCTTTATTGACACCATTCCGCTGAGCCTAAACAGAGATCAGCTGTTGGCCTCCAAGGCCATTGTTTACTCTAAATCAGGAAGCGTCCTGTCGCAAAAAAACGTGCTGAACGCCCAATTAAAATCGGCAATGGTCAACAAAAACAGAATAGAAAATCTGATTAGGGAAAATGCCGGAACCCAAAAACAATTTGACGACATTAATGGAGAAATTAACGTGATCCAAAAACAAATTAAAAGCGTTGAAAGTCAGAATTCACCTGTTATAGATGAACTGGAAAGTATTGATGTGCAATTGAAACAAGTGGAAGATTTGCTTCAAAAAAGCAACATTTTAAATCCCGTAAACGGCACGGTGCTCACAAAATATGCAGAGGTAAATGAACTGACTTCTTTTGGACGGCCTTTATACAAAATAGCCGATTTAAGCACCATGGAATTGCGCGTTTATGTGAGTGAAACCCAACTTTCAAACATTAAAATCGGACAAGAAGTTACGGTGAAAATTGATGCCGGCGATGCCATGAAAAACTTCAAGGGCATAATCACCTGGGTAGCATCCGAAGCTGAATTTACCCCAAAAATTATTCAAACCAAAGAAGAACGCATCAATTTGGTGTATGCGGTAAAAATCGACGTAAAAAATGACGGAAGTTTAAAAATTGGAATGCCTGCGGAAATGTTCCTGTCCCCAATCCTTTCCGAAGAAAAGTGAGATTAAACCAAATGAGGTATGACTAACATAGATAATCATATAAACAAAAAAAGTTCTTTCCCTCGGGAAGGATTTAGGATGGGAATTGTGGCCATACTCGCATTGCTCATCGGAATAATGTCCGTTGTTTCAGGAGCTATGGTGCTATTAAATTATAACATCCCCAACTATAACGTATTAAATTGGCTGGTAGTTTATAACGTGATTTTAGGCGGAATCTCAATAATTGCCGCGATTTTAATATGGAAAAATAATAAATCTGCAAGAAAAATAATACTCTCCATTTTAATTTCACACCTGCTTGTATTCTTGTATTTATATTTTTTAAATCAGGAAGTTGCCTTGGAAAGCATAAAAGCGATGGGATTTAGGGTAAGTGTTTGGACAGTCATTTTCTTGTTAACCTATAAAAAAATAAATAGTTAACCAATAAATTAAACAAAATGAAACGAGCCATAACAAATTTTGATACACACAGAAATGATTAATGGCGAACAGCAGCTGTACCAATAAAAAATAAAAAATAAACAGATGAAAAAAGCAAATTTTTTAATCCTTGCCCTTTTGGCAACCATTTTAGTTGTTTCATGCAACAATGAAAAAACCAAAAAACAGGAAATCGAGGTTCCTGTTCAAACTGAAGAAGAAGCCCACGAAAGTGAAGGCGTATTGAAATTAAATAATGGGGATTTGTGGATGGCCAATGCCGAAACCACCGAAGGAATTGAAAAAATGACTCAGTTGATCGCCAATTTCACCGATACTGAGAATATGGAAGCCTATGCTGAACTCAAAACAACATTGGAAACGGAATTTGGAACCATCATCTCCAAATGCACTATGACCGGAGAATCTCACGACCAATTGCACAATTACCTTTTACCAATGAAACCATTATTTAAAGATTTGGCAGCTGAAGATTTAGCGACCCGCAAATCTGGTCTGGAAAAATTGAACAAACATTTGTCGGAATATTCCGCCTATTTCAAATAAAATAAAATTCTGAAAATGAGTATCTCGGTAAAAAATATCAGCAAATCATTCAAAAAAGTGACTGCCGTAAACGATGTTTCTTTTGAAGTAAAAGAAGGGGAATTGTTTGGATTGATTGGACCTGATGGCGCCGGAAAAACAACCATTTTCAGAATGTTGACCACTTTGCTCATTCCGGAAAATGGCTCCGCGACTGTGGCTGGTTTTGATGTTGTTGATGATTATAAAGAAATAAGAAATAATGTGGGTTATATGCCCGGAAAATTTTCATTGTACCAGGATTTAACGGTGGAAGAAAATTTGGATTTCTTCGCCACCATTTTTGGAACGACCATTGAAGAAAATTACGAGTTGATCAAAGATATTTACGTTCAGATTGAACCCTTTAAAAAACGACGGGCAGGAAAACTGTCCGGCGGAATGAAACAAAAACTGGCCTTAAGCTGCGCGCTCATTCACAAACCTAAAGTGTTGTTTTTAGATGAACCAACCACTGGTGTTGATCCGGTTTCACGCAAAGAATTCTGGGAAATGCTGAAACGTTTGCAACAAAAAGGTATTACCATTTTGGTTTCGACCCCTTATATGGATGAAGCTGCATTGTGTGACAGAATCGCTTTAATTCAAGATGGAAAAATTCTGCAAATTGATACGCCTCAAGAAATCATCAAACATTATCCAAAAAAAATATATGATGTGCGTGCCGATAATATGTACCGACTTATTGAAAGTTTAAAAAGTTTTGAGCACCATTACAGTGTGTATCCTTTTGGTGAATTTGTGCATTATACCGACAAGCGAGATGATTTTAATCCGCAGGAATTACAACTATATTTAGAAGCCAAAGATCATCAAAACATTAAAATTGAAATCACAACCACCACCATTGAAGACACTTTTATGGAATTGGCAAAATAGAAAGCGCAAATGAAAAACAACAACGTCATAGAAGTTGAGAACCTGACCAAAAAATTTGGCGATTTTACTGCGGTAAATTCCATCACTTTTGAAGTTAAAAAAGGGGAAATATTTGGATTTTTAGGTGCAAACGGAGCAGGAAAAACCACCGCAATGAAAATGCTGATCGGGATTTCAAAACCAACTTCCGGAAAAGCGCAAGTTGCAGGTTTTGATGTATTTACGCACCCTGAAGACATCAAAAAAAATATTGGCTATATGAGCCAAAAATTTGCCTTGTACGACGATTTAACAGTCAAAGAAAACATCACTTTTTTTGGCGGAATTTACGGATTGTCAAGAGCAAAAATTAAAGAAAAACGTTGCGAATTGGTTGAAGAATTGGGCCTAAAGGAAATTGTGAACGAATTGGTAGGTTCTTTGCCTTTGGGCTGGAAACAAAAAATTTCATTTTCAATTGCGTTGCTGCACAGTCCAACCATTGTTTTTTTGGATGAACCAACCGGAGGCGTTGATCCCATAACCCGACGCCAGTTTTGGGAAATGATTTATAAATCAGCCAACAGCGGCACCACTATTTTTGTGACCACACATTATATGGATGAAGCCGAATATTGCGATCGGGTTTCCATTATGGTCGACGGAAAAATTGAAGCTTTGGATACGCCAAAAAAATTAAAGCTACAATTTAAAGCAGCGACCATGGATGAGGTGTTTTTAAAATTGGCAAGAAGCCCATCCCCAACCCTGCCCGAAGAGAAGGGAGTAAACATTTAAAAATATAATCAAAATTCTCCTCTTTTTTGGAGTTAAAGTGCAAATATGAAACGATTTATTGGATTTATAAAAAAGGAATTTTACCATATCTTTAGAGACAGACGCTCATTGTTCATTCTTTTTGGAATGCCCATTGCGCAAGTGTTGCTCTTTGGCTTTGCCATTACCAATGAAATTAACAATGTAGATGTTGCTTTTTTTGATAAATCAAAGGATGCAATAACGGAGGAAATTATCAACAAAATAGAAGCTTCAAAGTATTTTACCAACAAGCAAATGATCACAAATGATGCTGAAATTGAATCGGTTTTCAAAAAAGGAAAGGTGAAAGCGGTGTTGGTTTTTGATACCGATTTTAGTGAAAAACTAACTAAGGAAAACAAAACAACAGTTCAAATAATTACAGATGCAACCGATCCCAATACCGCAAACACCATTAACAATTACCTAAGCTCTATATTACAAAAATACCAACAGGAAATTAACAAAGAAATAAAAATTTCGCATCAAATAATTACACAAACACGAATGGTTTACAATCCCGAATTAAAAAGTGTATTTACTTTCGTTCCTGGGGTTATGACAGTTATTTTGATGCTGGTTTCGGCCATGATGACCTCAATTTCCATTACGCGCGAAAAAGAATTGGGCACTATGGAAATATTGTTGGTTTCGCCATTAAAACCTTTTCAGGTAATATTAGGAAAAGTATTTCCATACATATTTTTATCGGTAATTAATGCAGTGGTTATTGTATTGCTGAGTATTTTTATCTTTAAAATGCCTATTGAAGGAAGCTTGTTTTTATTTGGATTTGAAAGTGTGCTATTCATTATAAATGCATTGTCTTTAGGGATCTTAATTTCTACCATATCTTCTACCCAACAAACCGCCATGATGATTTCCCTTATGGGTTTAATGCTACCGGTTATTTTGTTATCGGGATTCATTTTCCCTATTGCCAGTATGCCTTTGCCTTTACAAATGATTAGCCATATCATACCTGCTAAATGGTTTATCATTATCATAAAAGCAATTCTGCTTAAAGGTGTTGGTTTAAGTTTTATTTGGAAAGAAACCTTGGTTCTAATTGGGATGACCCTCTTTTTTATTGTATTGAGCGTTAAGAAATATAAAATTAGGCTGGAATAGCCCCCTAACCCCCGAAGGGAGGACAAAGCGTCAAAAAATGTATTGTATACATTTTTAGCGAGAGGGCCAGATGGCGCGTTGGGTTTTTACAATCTAAAGTTTTAAATAGAAAAGAATTAAAAGTAACTGTACATTTTATAAAAAAGCTCAACATATTGCTAGCATAAAGTTCAAAATATAATTTTAACAAATAAATCAAACTCCCTTTCCTAAGAAAAGGGTTGGGGATAGGAAAAAATATGAAAACAATTATATATATCATTCAGAAGGAGTTTAGGCAAATTTTTAGAAATAAAGGAATGCTTCCAATTATCTTTGTGTTGCCGCTTTTACAGTTGGTTATTTTATCCAATGCAGCCACATTTGATATAAAAAATATAAAATTCTCTTATGTAGATCATGACAAAACCTCGTTTTCAAGAGCATTAATCGAAAAGTTTGACGCATCGACTTACTTTAATGTCATTAATCAATTTTCTTCAAAAAAAGAAGCAGATGCCGCGATGGCTAAAGGTGAAGTTGATGTTATTCTTGAAATTCCACGCTATTTTGAACGCGATTTATTGAAACAAAATAAAACAGTTATTTCTGTGGCAATCAATGCCATTGACGGTGCTGCGGCAGGCGTGGAAAATGTTTACATCAACCAAATTGTGCAGGATTTTAATAAAAATGCCAAAGTTGCCTTGTCACAGCCATCAGATTTAATAAACGCGCCAAAAGATATTATGGCAATCCCTTCATTTTGGTACAACAAAACCCTGAATTATAAAACATTTATGGTTCCGGGAATATTGGTTTTGCTGGTTACGATGATTACACTGTTTTTGTCGGGAATGAATATAGTTCGCGAAAAAGAAATTGGCACCTTGGAGCAAATGAATGTAACGCCCATAAAAAAATACCAATTTATCATTGGTAAATTATTTCCATTTTGGATTATCGGATTTGGTTTATTAACCATCGGGCTCATTATTTCAAAAGTTATTTTTAATACCCCAATGGTAGGTAGCCTCGGTTTGATTTATTTTTATACGGCGATTTATCTTTTGGTGGTTTTAGGTATGGGACTGTTTATCAGTAATTTTACTGACACCCAACAACAAGCGATGTTTATAGCCTGGTTTTTTATTGTGATTTTTATTTTGATGAGCGGACTTTTTACACCCATTGAAAGTATGCCGAAATGGGCTCAAATTTTAACCGAATTTAATCCCATAAAATATTTTGTTGAAGTGATGCGAATGGTAATGCTTAAAGGATCAAGCCTTATTGATATTCTGCCGCTCCTCATAAAAACAACTGTTTACGCTCTTATTATGAATGGTTTGGCTGTTTGGAGCTATAAGAAAACAAGTTAAAATTATAATAAAGTATGGACACTGAAGAAAAATATGTACTGTCTAAAGACGAATCTCTGTTTGTTAGGGGGCCTTTGTCCAGATTCAAGGAATTGATTTTTTCTTTTAAAGTACAATACAATTTTATACGTGCTTTTCGTAAAATGCACTTTGTTGGTCCCTGTGTTACTGTTTTTGGATCGGCTCGTTTTCCGGAAGGGTCGATGCATTATAACAATGCGGAAAAAATTGGCGCTGCGTTGGCAAAGCTCGGTTTTACGGTTATGACAGGCGGCGGGCCGGGAATTATGGAAGCCGCAAACAAAGGAGCATATAACGCCGGAGGATATTCTGTGGGTATTAATATTATTCTTCCTTTTGAACAAAAACCCAACCCTTATCTCCACAGATGGATTAACATTCCATACTTTTTTGTAAGGAAAGTTTTTTTAATAAAATATTCGTATGCTTTTGTGGTTATGCCCGGAGGTATGGGGACTTTAGACGAGTTATTTGAAGCGCTCACTTTGATACAAACAAAAATAATCAAAAACTTCCCAATCGTAATTTTTGATTCGGAGTATCACAAAGAGCTATGCCATCACATTCAAATAATGGCAAAAAATGAAAGTATTAGTCAGGAGGATATGAAGTTGCTTTTTGTGACCGACTCTGTTGAAGATTTAATTGCGCATATTGAAACCTATTCCATTAAAAAATTTAGCTTGGTCAAAAAGCAATATAAACCCAAATGGTGGTATAGTGAAAACAAAACTAAAAATGAGACAAAATGATTAAAAGCAACTTGATAGCCTACGCATCGGCAATTTTTTTAACTGCATTTGCATTGCTGACACTATTCTTAAGCAGTTCGGTAATCTTTGATTTGTTTGGCATTCGCGAAAAAGAAGGGAATTATGTTTTAATAGTGGTTTGGGCAAATTTCATAAGCAGTATCCTCTACTTGTTTGCAGTTTATGGATTTATAAAATTAAAAACTTGGACATATAAACCTTTAATCATCTCAGTTATATTTCTAACAATTGGATTCATCGGTTTATATACCCATATTATTGTCGATGGACTTTATGAATCAAAAACCATAGGGGCCATGTTGTTTAGAATTACATTGACCCTTGCCTTTACTGTATTAGCTTATCTAAAATTTAAAAAATGAAAAAAATGATTAAAAAAACCGCCCTGTTATTACTGACTTTTGCAATGCTTTCCTTTAGTGAATCAACTCCTGAAGAATCTTACTCTTTAACAATAAAATCAACAGAATTCAGGAATTCTGAAGGCGTTGCACTATTTGTATTATACAATAAGAATGGCTCCATTCCGGATGAAAAGTACAAGCATTTTTATAAAAAAGGTATTTCAAAAATTGATAAAAATGGCACAGCCACTTTTACCTTTACAAAT